>JALFLX010000109.1 GCA_022774485.1 Bacilli bacterium | reverse complement strand
GAAGAAAACGAAGAGATTCAATCCTATCAGGAGATGATGACCTTCGAGTCGTTCCAAGAGGAACACTTCAAAAAAAGAGATCGGTATCAAGAGAGAGCTAGCCAAGCGGAGATGGTCTGCAAATACTCCATCTCAGGCGTGCAGATTCTAGCCACAAGCGCTCTCTTATTCTTCGCGATTCACGACATCCAAAAAGGCAATCTCCTCATGCCGACACTCACTGCTCTCATCTCATTTCTAGAGACGATCTTTGTCCCCATTTCCTCTCTCTCTACCGCCTATAGCAACATCGCCAAATTCAAAGCGTTCTACAAGAGAATCGCTGAATTCATCGACAGAAAGATTCAAGGAATCTTCCCGCAATCTCTCGACTTCAAATTCGAGCATGTCAACTTAGAGAAAGAGAAACGAGCAGCCATCGCTAACATCGACTTCTTCGTCGATGAGAACATCTCTCTTCTCGGACTTTCCGGAGAAGAAGAACACCTGTTACTAAACGCAATCAAAGGTCACGAAATCCCCACCTCAGGAAGAATCACTTTAGGAAAACAAGAGATCCATACGCTGTTTAAACACCTCCGTCTCTCCCTGCTACGCATCTCGCCAGAGTTAAGAGATGTCTATGATAGAGGCTTAGAATTCAACATCACGCTCGGAAAAGAACTCCTCTCAGAAGAAGAATACAATCAAAAATTAGAAGACTATCTACAAGGGATGAAAACACTGCTTGAAAACAGCGAGAAAAAAGAGCTTTTCCGCTTTCGAAACAGAAAGAACACTTATCCCTATCTCAATGACCTCCTCTCTGTTTCCAAAGCTGATCTCAAAGGGAAAGCAGTTCGCAAAGAGATTGAAGAACAGCTCTGTTCCATCGAAGACAAAGCATTGTTTATCGATAAAGTTGGAGCATCACTTTTCTCACGTAAATACGCGAGGAAGAAAAGATATGATGACCTTGTGTCTAAACTGAATCTCGAGCGTCTCCATGCGATTGAATTCGGGGTGAGAGGGCAGCATCTTTCCAAACAAGACCGTGTCTTAGTTCAGACAGCAAGATTCCTCCTCCCGGATAACGATGACACCTTCTTGCTCATCCACCCGCTTGTACACCTCAACCACACCATGAGAGAAATCGTGACAAAAGTCTTACGGGAGTACACCGTGGAACGAGAAGGCATCATCTTCACAAACGACTGCAGAACCGCCAAAGATTTAGGCGACAAAATCGCAGTCTTTGAAAAAGGACAGATGATTCAAATCGGAACAGATGAAGAGCTTGTAAAGTCCTGTCCTCTCTATCAAGAGATGTGGAAAAAACAAAGGCATCAAAAAGAAGAATAGAAAAGACAGGTGAACAGAAGCTACAGAAACTTCTTTTCACCTGGTTTTTAGATTAACGATCCGTTTCTTTATCGAAGTGACAGCTGATGTTTTGGTACTTATTGCAATTCTCAACGATTTTGACATCCTTGACTTTTTCGTTTTCCGCCTTTGCGTGGTTCTTCGATAAAATCAAGTTCGAAATTTGAGAGTCAACACCGCCCATACAACCACCTTCACACATCATGCCTTCTAAGACATCCTCGGTCTGCTTTCCCTGAGCGAGTTCTTTGACATACTGGATGACAAGTTTGCTTCCGTTTGCAGTCTTAAGAGTCAATCTCTCCGCCGAGCCAATTTCTGAGAGATAGTTGTTCAAGCTTTGAGCGACACCGCCAGTGACACAGAAGTTTCGGGCGGAGAGAGAACCAGGTTCAACATCTTCTCCGTTTGCTTCTAACGAGATTGGGTCGATGTCTTTGGCTTTCATCATCGCCGTAATTTCTTCAAAAGTTAAGACATAATCGATATTCTCGATATTCTTCGGGAGCAAGCGCTCTGCTTTCTTTGCGACACATGGGCCGATGAAGACAGTCTTCGCCTCTTTTCCATACTTTTCTCTTGCGATTCTCGCAGTGATCGCCATCGGAGAGAGAACATTTGAAGTGTGCTCTTGATACACTTTCGGGAACTTCAGTTTGATATAAGAGACAAAGGCAGGACAGCAAGATGTGGTAATCTTGCGGTTTTCGTGTTTTGCCTCTAAGGCTTCATGAGCTTCATTTTTCGTGGTGAGGTCTGCACCTAATGCAACCTCGACAATGTGAGTGAATCCGATCTGATAAAGTGCCTCATAAACCTGTTCAAGATGCGCTTTGCCCCACTGTCCTAAAATGGCAGGGGCGACCATCGCGACCGTTGTCTTTCCTTCTCTCATATCCTGAATCAAAGGGCGGATAAAGCTCACTTCTGAGATTGCGCCAAACGGGCAAGAGGCAGAACACTGTCCGCAGTTGACACATTTGCTCTCATCGATATAAGCGATGTGATCTTCTTCGTAGATCAAGGCGCCAGTCGGACAAGAACGGTGGCAAGGACGATCTGAAACAAGGATAGAGCCATAAGGACAAGCCTTTGCACACATGGTGCAAGCCTTGCACTTATCGTATTGGATATGCATCTTTGAATCGCCTTCATTGATGGCGTTGAACTTACAGGCGTTGACACACGCTTTAAAAAGACACTTTCGGCAGTTGTCCGTGATTCTGACTCTATGGATGTTACAGTCATCACAGGCCGCCTCTAAAACATAGACAAACTGACCGGGGACAAGATCATGTCCTTTTGGGGTATATCCCATCGCTAAAAAAGCGCGTTCACGGATAATTTCTCTCTCTTTGTAGATACAGCATCTCACACGAGGATGAGAATAAGGAATCAGCTCTTGAGCGATTTCTTCGGCCGACTCTTTCGAGATCGTCCCCTCGTAGCAGCGCTTAGCGACTTCCACTAAGGTCTTCTCTTTAAAATAATTCATTTGATCAAAACTGTTAGCCATATCGATTGTCTCCTACGCTAGTTATTTTACCGAAAATAGCACTTGATTTGTAGTGAATAATAGATACATGTGTTCAAATTAAAACGCTATCATTTGCAAAAAACGCTTTCGGTCAAATGACTTTGAAAAACCTCATTTCTTTCTCTTTCAAGAAGCGGTATTATGAACCCATAGGAGAATTGATTATGAAAAATCCTGTCGCCAAGAGAAGCGCTGTCGGAATTTCAAAAAACGACATCATCGCCATCAATGCCGAAGCCAAAAAGAGAGAGCAAGAAGGGGTGAAAGTCATCAATGCCTCCATCGGAACTTTCTTGACCGAAGAGAAAAAAGTCGGTTCTGTTTCCCTGATGAAAGAAGGTCTTTCCTCCCATATCACAGAGCAGTTAGGATATCCTTCAGTCAATGGTAATCCAAAATATTTATCTAGCGTGATGGATTATCTTTTTGATGGCTATCAAGAAAAACTAAGCGAGCTTTATCACCCTTTTATCGGAGCTACCATCGGTGGAACTGGCGCCTTAAGCATGGCCTTCCAGATGTTCTTAGAAGAAGGAGATCCTGTTCTCCTTCCGGATGTCATGTGGACAAATTACAAACTCATCTCTAAAAAAGCTCACTCAAGCTATGAAACATACCAGATGTTCACAGAGGATTCTAAAATCAATTTCTCTTCCTTAAGAGAGAAGCTGATCAAATCAATGAAAGAGCATGAGAGAACACTGCTTGTCATCAATGATCCTTGTCAAAATCCAACCGGATACTGCATGGAAGAAGAAGAGTATGTCACACTTTTCTACCTGCTCGATGAAGTTGGAAAAGAAGGTCTTTTGACCGTTTTATTCGATATCGCATACCTCCCCTTTTCTCTCAAACCTTGTCCTCTTTTCTCACTCCTTACTAAGAAAAAATATCACTTCTTACCTCTGATTGCATTCTCCGCCTCCAAGATTTTTGGAATATACGGATTGAGAGTCGGCGCCTTAATCGCTCTAACCAAAAACGAATTGATGAGAGAAGAGGTGATGAGAAGCTTTGATGCGATTGCAAGAGGAACTTACTCTGTTCCAGTCGGAACTGCTCTTCACGCAGTCGGAGAAGTTCTCTCTGACAAAGAAAAGAGAAAAGAGCTGAAAGAAGAGATTGATAAAAACGCAGAAGAGCTCAAAAGAAGAAGCGATATCCTCCTAGAAAAAATCGATAAAAATCACATTCCTCACTATCCCTACAAAGCAGGATTCTTCATAACCTTAAAAGTAGATCACGCCTATCAGGTCGCTTCAAAGATGAAAGAAGATCATATCTTTGTCGTCCCGATGAATGATTCTTCTATCCGTCTAGCAATCTCTGGAATCAGCATCGAAGAAATCCAACCTCTTCTTTCCTCATTAGTGAAAGCAATCGCATCTATAGCAGAAGAGGAAACGATAATAAAATAATCAAAGACCCCCTATGGTTTCATTAGGAGAAATTTAAGAGAATTTCTCGCGATATCGAATATAAAGATAGGAACTTTCCATAAAGATAAATTGAAATTGTTTGAATCAGAGTTTGTTTTCTATTTTTTTGGAATGCTCATAAAAGGTAAACTGTTAAGAAAACATCAATTGATTTTGTTTTAAAGGATAAGATTCTTTTAGAAACCTCGAATCATAAGACAATCCTGTATCATTATGCAGCAAATAGAATCATCGGTTTTACCTATGACAACATCGAATACTTCTATGAAAGAGATCTACAAGGGAATATTGTCAGAATCTATCGAAAAGATAATCTTGCAATCGTTGCAGAATACACTTATGATGCTTATGGAAACCACATAGTTTCCAATTTATCTTCCAAAAAAAAGAGTGCTACAAGTAGAGATCGTTCTTATTGAACATCTCTATTATCTTTGCAGCACTCGAATAAACATTTTTTATTGTGTTTATTTATGACTACGCTTCTAGTCTTTTCTTTCTCGCATTGATGATGATGAAGACAAGCGAAAGGACGAAGAGAACAACAGCTAAGACCATCATCACAATTGAGAGGCTAGAGACAACATTGGCTTTTGTCTGCTGGGCGATATATTCGGGAGTACCTTCTTCAAAATTAATGGATCCTAAAGCGAGAGCAACTCCTGCGAAAAAGACAGGGAAAGAGAAGACGCCCATCGCGATAGAAAAGATCATCAAGAGGACAAACAGGACGATTCGAACTGTATAATTTTTCTTTTTCTCCATAATTGTATATCCTTTTTCAATAATTCTAGCTACGGGATTAAGGTAAGTCAATAGTGTCACTTTGCCTGTTCATCGATGTGAGATAAAACTTCTTTGAGGTCTTCGATGTCATATCGATAGTGGCTCTGGCAGAAATCGCAGTTGACTTCGACTGGTTTTCCTTCTTCGATCATGTTCACGATTTCGTCTCTTTTCAAGGTCGCTAAGACTTCTTTACCACGTTCAAAAGAGCAGTTGCACTTCCAGCTGACATCCATGGTGTCAGTCACTTCATGATCAAAGCCTTCAAAGAGAACATCCATCATCTCTTCAAGGCTGTGTCCTTGGCTGAGATATGGAGTTACACCGACAAAGTTCTTAATGTTTTTTTCCAACTGATCAATTGTTTTCTGATCGGTGTTCGGCATCAGCTGAAGGAGGAACCCACCACTTGCCAAAATGGTTTGGTCGACATCGACTAACACTCCTAATCCAACAGAGGAGGGAGTCTGTTCTGACTGTGCAAAATAATAGGTTAAATCCTCTGCGATCTCACCAGAAGTGAGATCGATAGAAGAGACATAAGGGTCTTTTAATCCCATGTCTCGAATGACAGTGAGGGATCCGTTTCCGATCGCTCTTGAAACATCGAGATGACCATCTTTTCTTAAAGGTAATTCCACACCGGGATTAGAGACATATCCTCTGACAGTTCCCGCGAGGTTTGAGGTGATGATAGCGTGTTTAAAAGGGCCATCACCTAAAAGCTGAACTGTGAGTTTATCCTCTTTGGATTTTAGCATCTGTCCCATCATCAGGCCAGCAGACATAAGTCTTCCTAAAATCGCAGAGGCTAAAGGAGTGTTGTGATGGATCAATCTCGCATGTTCGACAATGCCTTTGGTGTCGACTGCAAAGCCTCTGACTTTTTCATTAGCTCCTAAGACACGGATCAAATAATCGTGTTTCATGGATACTGAAATTATTCCTTCAAAAGAGCTTCTAACTGATCGACAAGCTCTGTCATTCTTCTCGTGACACATTCAAACGCTTCTTTCTTCGTGAGATCAACACCGGCGATTTTCACCTGCTGAATCGGATAGGTTGAACCACCGCTCTTGAGCATCTTGATATAGTCTTCAAATGCGCCTTCTTTGCCAGCTTTGACATTCTCATAAATCAACATCGAAGCAGTGTAACTTGTCGCATACTGATAGACATAGAAAGGAGTATAGAAAAGATGCGGGATATAAGCCCAGACAAAGGGCTTCACTTTCTCTTCGGTGATATCGATGCCGTAGTAGGTTTTGTAAAGTTTTGTCATTTCCGCGCAAAGCATTTCATAATTGATCGGCTCGCCTGCTTGAACTTTCATAGCGATCTCATATTCGTACTGTCCAAAAAGGGTCTGACGATAGAATGTCGCCACAATCTGATCGATAGACTTCTGAAGGAGGGCAATCTTATCATTCTTAGAGAGAGTCCCACTCTTCATGAGGTAATCTAACAAGTTGTGCTCGTTAAAAGTAGAGGCAATCTCGGCGACAAAGATGGTGTAACCTTGTTTCATCACGGGCTGGCTCTCTTCTGAATACATGGTGTGAATGGAATGTCCAGCTTCATGAGCGAGGGTGAAACAATCCTCTAACTTTCCGTTGAAGTTCAAAAGAATATATGGGTGGATATTCTCTCCGCCAGAAGAGTAAGCGCCGGTTCTCTTTCCAGGCTGATGATAAACATCGACATAGCCCTCAGAAGTGACATCGTGAGCTTTGTCTTGGAAGTCTTGTGGGAAGTGTTCGATAGAGTGATAGAAGAGATCTTTGGCTTCTTCATAAGAATATGTCTTCTCGCTTTTTGCTAATGGGACAAAGCGGTCATAGGAGCGGTGTTTCTCTAAACCCAAATATTTCCTTCTGATTTCATAATAGCGATGTAACGCCTCATTTTGCGTAGAAGCGACTTCAACAAGATTGTGGAAGACAGATTCATCAATCGCGTTGGAATAAAGGTGTTCCTGAAGAATGGAGGAATAG
>JALFLX010000093.1 GCA_022774485.1 Bacilli bacterium | reverse complement strand
CTTGATGATTCTCTTAACCTTACTTCTCGTGTATATTTCAGCTGCAAACAATATTTTCGACAATGCCATGAAAGGTTTTGAGGCTTTAGCATACTGCATTAAAAACGATGTCGCGTTTAAAGCTGAATTCATCATGGACCTTGCTATCAACGCTGTCTTCGCAATTTTAGGAGAAGTCTATTCTATCTTCTCCTTAGTCAAGAAAATCAAAAGGCCGAAAAGCATTCAATAAACCGAATCGATCTTTCTAAGGAATCAATGATAAAGGCATCTTCGGATGCCTTTTTTCAATAAAAAATCCGGGAATTTCAGAAAGAAACACCCGGATATTAATTGTAGAGTTTGTTTTATAAGATCAGGCGCTTCTCTTCTTTCCCCAGAAGAAAAGTGCGACAGTGCCTGGGCCAGTGTGAGATCCGATGGTCGTTCCGATTGAGTTGATCACAACTTTTCCGTTGAGCTTTTGGAACTTAGCCTCAACCATCTCTTTGACAGCGTTTGCGTAGTCAGGGCAATCAGACATAGAGATGAAGACTTTATCCGAATAATCTAAGCCATCTATAGCGTTCTCAACCATCTTTTCAACTAAGGCAGCTTCCACTTTCTTGACTGTTCTAATCTTTTCACGAGGGATCAATTTGCCTTGATCGTTCATATTAAGAAGCGGGCAGATGCGAAGCATTGTTCCAAAGAATCCAGAAGCTTTAGAGATACGACCGCCTCTGACATAATATTTCAAATCAGTAGAGAAGAACCAGTGGTTAAGCTCAAGCTTGTGTTCTTCCGCATAATCTCTCAACTCTTCTAAGGAGAGTCCTTCTTTTCTCTTTTCCGCGAGTTTATCCATCAAAAGGCCATAGCCAGTAGATGCGCCTAAAGAATCGACGACATAGATCTTTCTTTCCGGGAACTCTTCTTTGAGCATCTCAGAGGCACTTCTTGCAGAATTGTAATCTCCGCTTAATCCAGAGGAGAGAGTCACGTGAAGAATATCTTTTCCTTCCGTTAACATTCCTCTGAAATAATCCATGTATTCACCAATTGAAAGCTGGCTTGTCTTTGTCATAGCACCTTGTTCCATCATCTGATAGAAGTCATGGAACGAGATAGATTGTCCTAAATCATCGATTTTCTCTTCTCCGTCGATGGTGTAGTGAAAAAAGACAACTCTGATATCTCTTTCCTCAAACTGCTCTTTTGTGAGATCAGCCGTCGAGGTCGCACTTAATATATATTCCGCCATATGTTTTTCCTCCAAAACGTTAACATTGTATCGAAAAATGAAAAAAACGATATCAATTCCAATGAAAAAGAGACCTTAGTTCTTTTTTGATTTCACTTTAACAAGACCGGAATCTCTTCAATCCTCTTATTCGAGAGTTCTTGAATCAAACGGAAGCAATCTGCAAGCGGATATCCGTCGACAAAGACATGACTGACAGTGAGGTTTAGCTTGACGTGATAATGTCCATCCTCTGTTTGATAATATTTTCCAAAGCACGCTCTTGGAATGGAAAGACTCTCCTGATTTCCAATGGGAAGAGGATGTGTCATAGAAGTGAAATTTAAGGTCGGAATAGAGGTGAGGAAGACAACATTAGGAGTCTTACAGATCGGGAAACGATCCAATTCATCGTTCACTTCTAACTCTTTCACTTCATCAATCAAGGCTCTGCAGGTCTGATAAAACAGAGGGAAGTTTTCTTTCATCTCAAAACCACAGTTTTGATACACACCCTGTTTGGTCATCACAGTGAAGGTAGGATGAATCACATCATAAGAATATGGTTTTCCATCCACAACTCTCATTTTGAGCTCTGGAATGCTGTTAATTGCTAACATGATACGATAGAGAAAATGAGGGAAAAAAGACTGTTTCATTTCCTTGCTTTCTTTGACAACTTCTGTGCAATCAATATCGACATCGAATCCGTAAGCAGGATTCTGATATTGGATAAACCAGTTGTATTGATTCCGTTTCGGATAGGTTTTCATGTCAATCAGTTTCATAAAAAACACCCCTGATGAGTATATCACCAAGGGTGCAAATCCTAAAGTGTCGGAATATGTTTTGTTCCGTCTTCGTCCGGATGTTCTTCCATGTAGGCGATAATCGGATCGAAGTTCTTATCTTTCTTGCCAGGCTTACAGGCAGAGAGTTTCTTTTGTTCGCCTTTGACAATCGCCTCCGCCATGGCGTGACAGCCAGCGTGTCCGCAAGCGCCGCAGTTAAAGTTCGGAAGCATTTTCTCAACATCAGCGATACGGTTGTCCTCTTTGACATGGAAGACTTTCTCAGCCCAAACTAAGAGCACGCCTAAGATCAATCCTAACCCCAGTAAGATCAAGAACGCGTACAGCGCATATAAGAGATAAATCGGATTCATTTTTTCTCGTTCTCCTTTTTCTTTTTCTCGGCATAGATGTTCAAGTGACATCCTTCTTCTTTACAGTTCGCACATTTTTCCTCACTCGGTTGCATATCTTCGCATCCTTTGGGAAGAGGAGTCTTCCGATAGAGAATGAAAGAGACAACAAAGATCACAAGTAAGGAAGTGAGAATGAGAACCGCCAAGAAGATTCTCAAGCCATCAGTCATCGCTTACGCTCCAATGCCACCTAAGCCCATGAAGGCCATCGCCATCAAAGCAGCGACCACTAAGGCCAACGGAACTCCTTTAAATGGTTTATTTCCGTTGTACTGCTCTAATCTCTCACGGATACAGGCGAAGACAACAATCGCGAGGATAAAGCCTAAGGAAGTACCGATGGCGTTAGCCATGGAGAGACCGAAGCCTAAAGCGGTATCAGTGTTAGACTGAACGACACCTAATACCGCGCAGTTCGTGGTGATTAAAGGGAGATAAATGCCGAAAGATTTATAGAGAGGAGCAGAGTACTTCTTGATGAATAATCCGACAACTTGAACCAAAGAGGCAATGACAAGAATATAGGTCAATGTGTCCATGAAAGGGATGTTTAACGGACCTAAGATGTAGTTGTAAATCGGCCAGCAGATCAAAGCGGCAAAGACAGTGACGAACATGACAGCAACACCCATCGAGAAAGCAGATTTAATTTTGTTGGAGACACCGATGAAAGAGCAGATGCCGTAGAAACGGGATAAGACGACGTTATCGACAAGCATCGATGAGACAATCGCTAACAGGAACGAATAGATATAAGGGGTCATAATTATTTTGCCTCCTCATGGATGATTTTTTTCATCTCAGCAACTTTTTTGAATTTTTTCTTCTTCTCAGCGCGCTGCTGGATCAAGGCGATGACCGCTAAGACAACGCCTAAGACCAAGAAGCCGCCGGCCGGGTTGACAAAGAAAGACATCGCTAAGTTGACAGAGCCGAACTTCAAAACCGGAATTTCGACAAAAGGAAGGAAGGTGAAGATTTTACCGAAGGTGAGAAGTCCAGTGCCTAAGATCTCACGGATGAGAGCGATGACACAAATTGCCCAAGTATATCCGATGCCATTTCCAACACCATCTAAGAGAGAGTCGACAACACCGTTATCCTTAGCGAAGGCTTCTGCTCTTCCTAAGACGATGCAGTTGACGACTAACAAGGAGAGGAAGACACCTAAAGAGTTGTAAAGCTCCGGTAAGAACGCTTCAGTGAGCATCTTTGTGATGGTGACAAAGGCGGCGATGACGACAATTTCACAAGGAGTTCTTGCGACATCGGGAATCAGTTTTCGAATGAGAGAGATGATAACATTAGAGCAGCAGAGAACAAAAGTGAATAGGATACCCATACCGAGCGCAGACTCGACATTCATAGTGACCGCTAAAGCAGGGCAAGTTCCAAGGAGAGAGACAAAGAGCGGGTTCTGTTTGACGATTCCTGCTAAGAAGGAATCTTTATGTTTTGAATTAGCCATACATTTTCCTCCTTTTTATGCAGAAGCACCTGTGTCTTCTTCTGATCCGCCGGTAGTGATGCCGAGATCTTCGATGCACTCCTCCACCATCGCGCGGCAGAGTTTTGCACCGTAGGTAGCGCCGCAGGAGACAGAAGAGAATTCACGATCTCCTGTATTGACCTCATCGATGTAGTTGTCTTGAAGTTTCGCACCGTAAGTTTCTGTGTTCTCAAGAGTGATCATCTGATAGAGTGTCGACTTTCCTTTTTCAAAGCCGATGAGAAGCGTCACACTGCCGTATGCGTTCTTTCCGCTCGTCTTGTAAATCGTTCCGACTTCACTTCCAGAAGCGAGCGTGGTTGTCCAGATATTTTGAATATACGCATATTCTTTTTCAATCGTCTTTTCTTCGAACTTCACTTCCTCTTCTTTTGTGATAGAAGCAAAGACCTTTTTCAATCCATCCTCTTCTCTTTTTTTCGCATTCTCGATGATGCGATCTTTGGTGACAAAGTTGGTCATACCGATCAAGAGAGAAGAACAACCGGCAATCAAGCCTAAGGTCAAGGAGACTTTCAAATATTTCTTTAACATTTCATTCATATTAGAAAACCCTCACACAAGTCGCCCAGACAATGATCAGCATCGGGACGAGAATCAAAGAAGCGATAGCAGTGATGTTCTTCCAGTTGAATTCCTCTTTCGACCACTTGTAATAATCGAAGACAGAGGTGAAGACATTCGCAATCAAGATGGCGTAAACAACGCCTTCCGGAAGCGCAGCGAAAAGACGGATGATCGCAGTCGTCGCACCTAAGAGAGCAGCGTACATCACCTTTGCCGGCCTTGTGATCGGTGCGGTCACAGGGTCAGTTGCCATGAAGGTAGCACCGAAGATCAAACCGCCGGAGAGAAGCTCATAAGCAGCGAAGGAGAACGGATTTTGTTTCATGCCTTCGACAGTGCCACAATAAGAGATCAAACCGACTAAAAGCATATCTAAGAAGAAGGTTCCTAAGATCGTGAGTGGAATCACCCAATCGATTGCGTGACGGATGATCAAATAGACAAGTCCGACAAGGATTGTGACCTTGCAGATCTCACCGATTAATCCAGGAACTTTTCCTAAGAAAAGATCAAATAAAGAATAATGAGAGAGATCAAAAGTTCCTTCAGCGAAGTTGATGTAAGGAAGCGCAGTGGAACCGGTGGTGACTTCTGTTCCCGTCGCACCGGCTGTATATGAGGGATAATAGTTGTTTTCAGGGCAGCGGAAGGTGCTTCCAAAGCAAAGCTTCACAAAGCACATACCGACTGCAGCAGGGTTGAAAATGTTCTTACCCGTGCCGCCGAAGATGAGCTTCCCGACCACCATACCGAAGATAGATCCGATGATCAACACCGGATAAATCATGTAAGTAGGATCAGTCTCAGCCGGCATGATCAAAGCGAAGATCAAAGCGGAGACAAGCGGAACTAAGATATTGTTGATGCTGAAGTTCTTCTTGAAATTTTCAAAAAGCTCTTTGGCTTCATGCTTTTTCCCATCATAAGCAGGTTTGCTCTTGATGAGGACAAAGACAATCTCGCAGAGAATCATCGTCGCTGCAGAGATTAAAATGTTTCTCAACGCGCTGAGTTTAAAGACAACAAAAGTGAAGATGATTGTCGGAAGCAATGCGATGATGACATCCAACATCATGATCGATAGATTATCTCTTCTTCTCAAGTGCGGAGCGTTTTCTTTTACGATTTCCATTATTTCAACCTCGCAATCACTTTGGCACGTTTCACATAGTCAGTGACTGGGATATTGCTCGTGCAGCTGTACGTGCAAAGGCCGCATTCGATACACTTCAACGGATTGAGGAATTTCACTTTTTCTTTGTCGACTGGCATTGATCTCATCGTGTTCATAATCTCAACCGGCTTAAGGCCGACCGGACAGGACATCACGCAAGAGCCGCAGCGGATGCAGGGCTCTTCTCGATATTTTCTCTCGTTGAGAACAATGATAGAAGTGACAGTCTTGGTCAAAATGCAGTCATTAGAAGGGAGAGAAGCACCCATCATCGGACCACCGAGGATGAAGACCTTATTCGTATCATCGGTATATCCGCCACAAGCATCGATAAGATACTTAGCCGGGGTGCCGACACGGACAACAAAGTTAGAAGGAACTTTGATGCCATCGCCGGTGACTGTGACACGTCTTTGATAGACTGGCATGTTATAGCGGATCGCTTCCTGAATACCGACTACGGTAGAGACATTGAAGTCCATGATTCCGTATTCAGAAGGAAGCTTACCAGTCTCCACTTTGATTCCAGTCGCCTCTTTGATCATGTTGACTTCCCATCCTTGCGGATAGTAATTCTTCACCTTGCAGACACTGATTCCAGAGTCAGGATAATGTTTTAACAGCTCTGTCAGTGCGAGATCGATATCTTTGTATTTGCTCTTGATACAGATGAGCGCCTTATGGCACATGAAGGCTTTCTGAAGATACATGATACCTTCGATGAGTTTCTCAGAATCCTCAAGCATCGTGCGGTGGTCCGCGTTGATATAAGGCTCACATTCGATGCCGTTGATGAGAATCTGATCGATCGGATGCGTTGTCTGCATCTTGATATAAGTCGGGAACGAAGAACCGCCTAACCCGACCGAAGCACAGTTCTTAACAATCTCGATCATGTCCTCTTTTGTGAGTGCATCAATCTCTTCTTGCGTGCGCTCATGGATAGACTCATCCCAAGTGTCTTTAAAGTCATTTTGGAACTTCATGAAGTTCACAAGTTTTCCACTTCGGTGATAATGCTTCTCGTAACCGACAAACGTACCAGAGCATGTCGCCTGTATCGGCTGATCAAAAAAGGCAGCATGTCTCACACCGATCTTTTGACCGAGTTTGACATAATCGCCCTCTTTAATGAAAATCTCCGCTTTCGGACAGCGGGCATTTTCTGTTGCGATATAGAGGAATTCCGGTACTGGCAGTTCGATTGTCGGGATCGCGCCAAGCAATTTCAACGAATCTTGAATGTGTGTTGTTTTCTTGATCATATGAAATATTTACCTCTCAAAATAGTATAACAACATTGGAATAGATAATAAAGTTAAAAAATCACTTAATTTTCCACTATTTTTTTGATTTTTTGCACTTTTTACACCATTTTTAACATTTTAAAGTGCTCCAATCAAGCGGAAAACATGCAGAAAGTTGCGTGTTATGCGCGTATATTATCGATAAGTGAATCGATTGAAATAAAACATTGTCAAAGACATCGTGCTAAAAAAGTCTTTTTTCTGCGAAAAAAGGGTGAGAAAAAGCCGCCCCCGAAGAGGCGGCCATTCAATCATTTACTCTCCGACGTTAACAGGTTCTTCTTTCTTGCGAGCGACAAGAATAATGACAGGGGCACCCCAACCGATGATGATGATCGGTAAGACGATGTTAACAGCGAGCTGGATGTTCTTATAGATCGGTTTACCAGCGCTGTGGACAATACCTTCGCCGTGTCCGTTCATGTTGTTAGAGTTAGCGACGACATAGAGGGTGTTCTTCAACGCTTTGCGGATAACAGTGACGTCATTGGCGTTGTTCCAATCAGTCTTAGACCAAGATCTGGTGGTGGAAAGGTTGAGATCGCCACCGGCATAGCACATCTGTTTGACCGGCATGTAGCCAGGAGTGTTGAAGTCGTCGATGACAGCGCCGCGGAAGCCCCACTCATCTCTAAGGATGGTGGTGAGGAGGCGGTAGTCGCCGCCAGTCCACTTCAAGCCGATACGGTTGAAGGAGGACATGATACCTAAAGACTTTCCTTCCTTGACTGCGATTTCAAACGCCTTGAGGTAGATTTCGCGCATCGCCTGCTCAGTGCAGTAAGAGATGTCACCGTTGATAGAGCGGTGAGTCTCCTGCTCGTTGAGGGCAAAGTGTTTCATGAAGGTGTACATACCTTTTCTTCTGGTACCGCGGATTTCAGCAGCAGCCATCTTTCCGGTGTGAACAGGATCTTCAGAATAATATTCGAAGTTTCTACCACCGAAGGGGGAACGATGGATGTTGACGCCAGGAGCATACCAGCCAGAATACGGAGCTTTGGTGACGACTTCACCGTTTTTGGTGGTGATATCACCCCAGAGACTCTCTTCACCGACAGTCTCGCCCCACTCTTCAGCCAACTCTTGGTTGAAGGTCATACCGACTAAAGTCTCAGAGCAATAAGCAGCACATCCGTAATATTCAGATGTGAACATGAAGTTGACAATGCCGGCAGGGCCGTCAGTCTCATAAGTTCTCGGCTTATCGATCTCAGGGATTTCGATGGTGTGGAACGCAGCGCGGTTCATCATCTCTTTGGCCTTATCAAGTGAGACCTTATTTAAGAGAGACTCCCACTTCGGGTTATCGTATAAGACATAAGGACGGCCGTTCTCATCGAGGGCAAGTGTTCCATCCTCATTCTTTTCAAAGAGATCGTATAACATCAAATCTGCATCTTCTTCCGGTACTTCGAGATTCGGCATCTCGTAAGTATTCGGGTTGTTCGGATTGCGGTCCTCTAAGATTTTAATCTCAGCCTGGGTGAGCTTGTAATCATCGCCAGTCGGAGTAACCGGGAAGGTGCCGTTAAAGTCAGAACGGCTCAACAAGGTCTGGAGGTGATAATCAGAATCGAGATAACGTTCTTTGTTATCGGTGTAGAGGTTTTTAACCACAGTGTCGGTGACCGGGTCTTTCTCATACTTGATGGTGGAAGGAAGGTTAAGCTGGAAAGAAGTAGAGCCAGCGAGTGTGTGAGCATCGGTGCGGACTGAGAAGGTGTAATCTCCACTATCGAGGGTGTAGCCTTTGAAGCCATCGCCGTTTTGATCCTTATAATCATAGGAAGCCATGTAATAAGGATTCACATTGAGCTCAAGGACTTCAGAAGCGCCAGGTTCCAAAAGGGAAGTCTTTCCGAAATCGACTAACTGAACTTCGCTCTTCTCGATCTTTCCTGCGTAATAAGGAGCGTGACCGTAGAGCTGAGCGACTGCTTTACCAGCTTTGGTGCCAATGTTAGTGACTTTGACTTTGACTTTGAACTCTTCGGTAGTGAGAGTGGTCGGTAAGCTATCCTGATCAACTAACTCATAGCTGAAGGAAGTGTAGCTTAAGCCATAGCCGAAAGGATAGACGACATTGTTTTGATACCAGGTCTCGCCTTCAACAGCTGCTCTGGTCTCATAATAACGATAACCGACATAGATGTTCTCTTCATAATCGACGAAGTAGAAGCCAGCGCTAGTGCCGTCTTCTTTTAACATCAAATCGCCATTATCTTTGCTGTTATCACCGAAGTTCTGGAAAGAAGGAGCCGCGGTGAAATCAGTGGCATAAGTATCGACAGTGTGTCCAGAAGGATTGACAGATCCGCTTAAGATCTCACCTAAGGCCATGACACCAGTGGTGCCAGTGCCAGGCATCAAGAAGACACCATCGATCTTGTCGGCGAGGATGCCTTCATAATCTGTTTTGGTGAATCCTAATTCAAAGGCGTTGCCAGAGTTGATGACAATCGCGACTTTCTTGAATCCGGAAGCCTGGACATGTTTGATCATGTCAATCTCGTTCTTGTCGAGCTCGAGATAGTGTTTTCCTTCTTCCGCACTGGTTCTAGGAAGATCGAAACCTTCACCGCCGATACGAGAGAGGACAACTAAGGCCAAATCATTGTAACTGCTGTAAGAGCTTTTGACCTTATCAGTGTACATGCTTAAAGGAGTCTCACCGGTCTCGAGACTGACAGATTTACCGCTGTCGAGATCGGAGGGGTTGTTCGGTCTTCCCGCACCGGAGGCAGAAGAAGCGTAGAATGCCTCTAACTCCGGATTGACTTCAAATCCGACTGCTGTTAAAGAGTCGTGAAGAGTCTTAGCCTTGGAAGAGTCGACAGCGCCAGAGCCGGAGCCGCCATAAACAATACCCGCAGAGTTTTTGCCGAAAACAGAGACTTTGGTTCCGTTTGGAAGCGGGAACGCATTATCTTTGTTCTTAAGCATGACGATACCTTCTTCCGCTAATTTCACGTTGAAGTTATCGCCGTTTTCTCTCGCCTCATCTTTGCTAGATGTTGTCTTCGGATAATAGTCCGAACCTTCTGTGGATCCGGTGGATGTGCCTGTTGAGACACCGAAAATCAGGGTCGCAAAATCCTGAACAGTCGGGACTGCTAACGCGACATTTAACACCAAGAGAAGGGCACCTAAGCAGCAGGAGACGATAAACCAAATTCTAGTCGAAAGGTTCTTAAAGAATTTCTTTACCGACATGGTGCTTATTCCTTTCAAATAAAAGTATTATTCTTCGAATAAAGAGAGATTGTCAGTGATCGGTTCGTAATCGAGGTTGGCATCTCCGAAAGTGCTGAGTTTAACACAGTCAAACATCGGAGCAGTGGCGATCATCGTACCAGCCATAACATCGCTGTTAGCGGTAGTGAAGACTAAGGTATTCTTACCTTCTTTGATGCTGATTTTCTTTCTGCACTTGAAATCAGTGAACGGTCTGACATAACCGGTGGAGTCGCTGGTCGGAGCACCGGATAATGTGATAGTGCCATAATCAGTGACTTCTTCACCATTGATGTGAATCTTGTAATTGTTGCTGGTGAGAACGATATCTTTGATCTCGCAGCTGAGACGGAGGGTGAGTGTGACATCATCGACCGCTTTATCAGAAGTGAACTCGAAATCGACAGTCATGTTCGGACGATAGAGATAACCGAGCCAGTAACCATTAGAGGCACCTGCTCCAGTCTCATCTTTCTGAACCATCTCTTTTCCAGTGCTAGAACCAGAATAACCATTACCCTGTTTTCCAGTGATGTAGGTGTACTCTGCTTCCATGACAAATGTTCCTGCAGGAGTCGGAGCTTCTGTCGGTTTTTCATCCGTGACAACTTCTGTCGGTTTAGAAGTATCGACCGGATCTGTTCCAGGTTTCTCTGTCGGTGTATCTTCAGAGGTACCTCCGCATCCAACTAGGAACAAAGAAAACAACAACGTCGATAAAAATTTAGTCTTTTTCATGATTTTTCCCCCTAAATTTATACAAATACAATCCCAGGAGTCCGAAGACTCCCGGGATTGCAATGCAATTAAGATGACGAATTACTTATCTTCTTTTCTCTTCTTGAGAGCTAAACCACAGGCGCCGAGAGCTAAGGTAGCGACGATGGAAGAAGCGGTGACGATAGAGCCAGCGCATCCGCCTTCAGACTTCGCGTTCTTGAGCTCTTCGATAGCAGCTTCTAACTCTTCGATCTTCTTAGAGGCTTCTTCAGCTTCTTTCTTAGCAGCTTCGATTTCTTCCTTGAGAGCCTTGTTGGGATCTTCAGGTTCGACAACAGAGCCGCCAGCGGCATCGACAGAGATGGTGAAGGTTTCTTTGTAGTTGTATCTGGTCACGCGCCAGCCAGAACCCTGTTCACCATAGTAGTTGACAGTGAAGGTGAAGTCACCAGCTTCGGTCGGAGTACCAGTGATGGTTCCGTCTTCAGCGAGAGTTAAACCAGCAGGTAACTGACCATCAGCGATGGTGTACTTGGTGTTGTTTAAGCCTTGGATCTCGGTCTCGATGACGCCGTTGAAGGCTTCACCGACTTTACCGGAGGTCTTATTGAGAGCAAAGGCAGAGGCGACAGTGAGCTTGTAGGATAAGGTCTTCTCAATCCAACCATCGAAAGTGGCTTTGACCTGGAACTCATAGACACCAGAGGTGGTAGGAATACCAGTGAGCTTACCAGAATCGAATTTGATGCCATCCGGAAGTTTACCGGAGACTAACTCATATTTCTGCTCTAAGGCATTGTTGACGAGAGCGGCATCGAACTTGAGGTCTTTATTGATGGCCTCACCGACCGTGCCGGTGAATTCTTTACCTTCTAAAGAGTCAACTTTGATACCGTTCTGGATAGCAGAGGTATTGCAATATGTCCATAAGGATCTCTGGACAGTGTTACGGATCCAGTACCACTGAGTCGGGCTGGCCAAAGTGTGAGCCTTGTTGGCATATTCAGTAGCATCTTTAGCGACATAGACCATGTTGGTAGCCTTGTCGTAGACACCTTCGAATTCGTTACCAGCTTTGTTGTTGGTACCCATCGGGTAGCCGTTGCAACGAGCAAAGTCATAACCAGTCTGGACATTGCCACCGATATCGGAATCGGAGACACCCTTGAATCCCCACTCATCCTGGAGGATACCATTGTAGAGAGCGAAGTTGACAGACTTGTTCATACCGATACGGTTGAACGCGGACATGGTACCGTTGCAGTCAGCTTCGGTGAAGCAAAGTTCGAAAGCTTTGAGATAGATCTGTCTCATAGCCTGCTCATTGCAGTAGGTGATGAGACCGCCAGAAGTCATACGGTTCATTTCCTGGTCATTTAAGGCGAAGTGTTTGAGGTAGGTGTGGATACCCTTAGACTGAGCGCCTCTGATGACTTCAGCAGCAATCTTACCGCCCTGGACACCGTCCTGAGAATAGTACTCGAAGTTACGGCCAGAGAGCGGAGAACGGTGAGTATCAGCAGCAGGACCATACCAGCCGTTGACACCGACGAAGAGACCGTCGTTACCGACCATTAAGCCCTGTTCATAGGCTAATTCTTTGTTGTAAGTGGAAGCGATGTTGACTTCGGAAACCCAAGCGACACCGGAACCCTTGGAACCACCCTTGAGCTGGGCAGGGCCGTCGTTGTCGACTTCTAAGAGCTTGCCGACGCCAGGGAGAGCATTCATCTTACGGGAGTTGCCCTGGAGATACTTGCACATTTCTTCGTAAGAAAGCTGGTTCATGATAGCGACCCAAGCAGGATCGTCGATATCTTTGCCGATCATGGTGTTGAGATCGACGCCTCTATCAGCAGCGGTGGGTTTGGCAGCAGCTTCATCAGCGCTGAGCTGGCTCCAGCCGGCGACATCAGCAGCGGTCTTGTACCAAGGATCAGTCTCTTTGTCTTCATAAGCATAGTCAGCAGACTGTCCATCAAGGAAGTCTAAGGCAGCCTGGCTGTAGGTTAAATCAGCAGCAGTCGGAGCAGTCGGGAAGGTGCCTGCGAAGTCAGCTCTAGTCATGAAGGTGATACCCTTCTTCGCATTCTTATCGGCTTCAGTGACACCGACTTTGGAAGTGTCAGTCAAATCGCCGTCAGAGAATCTAGCGACGATATCTTTTCCAGTCTTGTCAGATTTGGTGACCTTCAAACCGGTGTGGCCATGGGTGGCAGTGTCACCAGCGGCTGTATCGATGTGGAATGTGGCCTTAGAAGTTTTGCTTAAGAGCTCATGAGAGTTCTTCTGTAACATAACTTCATAATCACCAGCCTCTAATTCATAACCCTTGAAGCCGTTGCCGTTAGCATCGTTGTAATCGAAGTCGGCCATATCTCTCGCCTTCATGGTGAGAGTTAAGACTTCAGATTCACCCGGGTTGAGGAGTTTTGTCTTGGCGAAGTCGCCTAAGTTCTTTTCGGCTTTTTCAATACCGCCAGTAGTGTAGGTGGATTTGTAGTACATCTGGACGACATCTTTACCAGCGCGGGTACCAGTGTTGGTGACTTTGACCTTGAGTTCGATCTTTTGATCGACATCAGTGATCGCGCCGCCAGCAGAACCGATCATCTCGTAGCTGAAGTCGGTGTAGCTTAAGCCGTAGCCGAACGGGAAGACAACATTATCTTCATACCAAGTTCCGCCTTCGACAACGCCTCTGGTCTCGTAGTAACGATAACCCATGTAGATGCCTTCTTCGTAGGAGACTTCGGTATAAGCACTACCATCATTTAAGCTGTTTCCATCGGAATCAATCTTGGAGTTCCAGTGTTTGTAAGCAGAGCCATCAGGTCCTAAAACAGTGGTCTTGTCAGTGGTGACAACTTTGCCGTTCTCGACTTTAGCACCGACTTGAGTTCCATCAGAGAAGTTATTCCAAGTAGGATCTTTCTTGAAATCTTTCGGATAGATATCGACAGTTCTACCAGAAGGCTCGACATTACCTTTGAGGACGTCGCCTAAAGCTAAGATACCGTTCTGTCCAGTGAAACCGATCCAAAGGACGGAGTCAACATCATCTTTCAACTCGCCGTTGATGACGGGATCTAACTCCATGGCAGAAGCAGAGTTGACGACAAGGACGACTTTGTCGAACTTCTGGGTTCTTCTGACATACTTAATCATCTCGATTTCATTGTCCTCTAACATGAGGATGTGATCGAGCTTGTTGGAGTGACCAGCGACATCATAAGCCTTGTTATCAGAGAACTCAGAACCAGGTCTGGAGATCATGATGACAGCGGCATCGTGATACATCGCATAAGAACCTTCCGCGGGGGCTAAGAAGGAAGTCGGCACTTCAGAAACGGATTTGGAAGCGAAGAAGCCAGAACCAGAGACAACCGCGTGGTTATCAGCCCAATCTTTGTTGAGGGCCATGACCTTCGGGTTGACATGGAGACCAGCGTTCTCTAACGCATTCAAGACAGTCGCATCGGCATCTGTTCCAGAAGAACCGGATCCGCCGCCACCAGAACGATAGTCGTAGCCAGCGTGTCCGAAGACAGTAACATTGTGGACTCTCGCATCGAACGGGAGAACATTGTTCTCATTCTTCATTAAGACAGAAGATTCGGCCTGGAGCTCGAGGTTGAGCTTCTTGGCGTCGATCATCTCTTCTTCATGAGTGGCATAGTCGGTGTAGAATTTCTTGACGCTTGCGCCAGGATCATCTGCACATCTGAACGACATCAACGAAAAACCGAAGAGAAGTGGAGAGAGCAACAACATTCTTCTTTTGTTCATCTTACCCATAAAAATCCTCCTTTGATTTTGGATAAAATCTTTAACGAGCATTCGAAGAGGAGATTTAGTGACGAATTCACCCCCTCGATGCTGTTGGCAAGAGCATAAAGAAAAAACGCTTACATAAACTCGGAAATACCCTAACCTTTCACTTTTCAAGCATAAGTTTGACAAAATGAAAACGACCGATGATCCGCTTACATTTTCAAAAACACGCCGTTTATTATGAAGTCCACGCCAAATATATGACAAATTTGTCCAGCAATTGAAAACCGGGACTGCTCCCAGTTCGTCAAGTTACGATAGCTCAGAGAAGAAGATTTGTAGACGGAATGAGTTCTTGTCGGCATCGATTTTCAAAATGCCGTTATGACGGTCGACAATGTTTCGAATCGACTTCATTCCGAAGCCGTGATAATCAGCGTTTTTCTTGGTGACAGGAAGTCCATTCTTAATTTCAATCTCACCGGCATAAGGGTTTTCTTGCATGATGTAGACACCGCCGACTGCGCTTGAGATTTTCAAAGTGATGATGCGGAAATCTTTCTCTTCCACTTTCATCGTGGATTCGATTGCATTGTCGATGATGTTTCCGAAGAGAGAATAAATTTCCTCTTCCGGAATGAAGTGAAGAAGCTGGCCATCGATGATGCAATCAAAGAGAATGCTGTTTTTCTGACAAATGAGTGACTTCTCTGTGAGGATGGTATCCAAAGCGATATTACCTGTCTTCACTTTGGTGTCATAGATGCGGATCTGATGTTCAATCGATTCCAGCTCTTTCTCGTTGACATTGCTGATATCTTTCTTCAGCTGTCTGATCTGATGACGTAGATCATGGCATTTAATGTTGATTAGATCGATATTTTCTTTCGACTGCTCATACTGCTTTGATCTTTCATATTCCATTTGCTTCATAACAGCAAGCTCAGCCTCGACTTTCTCTTGTCTGACAAGGAGGAAAGAAAGAACAAGGGAAAATCCACAGACAAGAAGGCTGAAGAAGTACATCGAGTATTTCACCTCCGCTGCCATAAAGTGGAAGTATCGCAGATTGAAATAGTTGAAGATAATCGTTGAGAAGAGACCAGTGACGACAATGATGAATGTCTTATAGATACTGATGTTGACATTGTGATATTTCCGGAAACGCTCATGGATATAAATCATGAAGGGCACAAAGAACAAGAAGGTACAAAATTCAAGAAGATAACGACTGACATTGAAATCGAGGTTAAATCCAGGAATGTTATCGAAAAGAACCATCTTGAAGATTTCCACCACCAGATAAATCATGTGCCGATAGGTGTATGAGACAAGGCCGATGATCAAAGCAAAAGAGAATTGAACTTTGAAACAGGCGTAGACTGCAAAGATTCCTAAGAAAGTGATAATGAGATATTTTAATGTCAAAGAGAGAAGAGGAACGGAGATGGAAATCATATTCACTGGGATGATTGCAAAGTAACAAATAACGATTGATGCGAGGATTCGATAGATGAAAAATGATCGTCTCGGCATCGACCAAACAAAGATCATACAAATGGTAAAATACACTCCCATAATCGAGTGATTGTAGGAGTAGAACATTTCCTTCATGGATAACAAAACATCGAAATTCATATTTTCTCTCCTAAATAGTTCATCAGAGCAGCCATGAAGTTCTTCTTCCTCGGGTGAGAGATCTGAAGCTTCTCACCGGTTCCGATATAGCAGTCGTATTTCTCGATTTTGCTGATGAACTTCAAGTTCACGATGTAACAGTAATTGCAGCGGAAGAACGAATTCTCCGGTAAGATTTTCTCAATCTCGTTTAGAGACTGATGGAGATGAATCTCATCGTGTGTCGTGTGAACGATAGTGTCGTGAGAGATAACTTCGATGTATTTGATCTCGTTAGGATCAATCGCGATAATCGGTCCATTCTTTCCTTTGTTGAACATGACCTGTCTCACCGAGTTCTTTTTTTCTAAGAACGGAAGAAGACGAGTCAATTTCAGCTGAAGATGGCTGTAATTTGCTGGTTTGACAATGAAGTCATACGCTTCCACTTCATAACCCTTAATCGCATATTGCGCCAGATCAGTGACAAAGAACAAGACGACATCCGGATCGATTTTTCGCATATCCTTTGCCGCATCAAGGCCGTTGATTCCTGGCATGTTGATGTCCATGAAGACAAGGTCGTACTGTTTTTGTTTGAACTCTTGAAGGAAAAGAAATGCGTTCTCAAAACATTTGTACGAAAAGCTCATTTGATACTCTTTACGATATCGCTCAAGAAGCGAAACCAAAGCATCAGACTCTGCTTCTTCATCTTCAACAACAGCGATGTTGAAAATCATAAGTGAGACCCTCCCCTTGAGAAATTTATGTTACCAAGTAAAACACACACAAATTCCTCGTGCTTGAGGTACATTAACACAAATAATTTTCTTATTCAACTAGAACACCACACGCGCGCATGAAATATAAATAAGAAGTATATGGATTATCTTTCTAAAAAAAATTAGAAAATAAAAAACACGTTAATTGATATAAAAACATATGTTTAAGAGTAAACATTTTATCAATATTTTAATAACTTTGAAAATATAAAAAATTTTTTGTTAAAATCTCGCATCGTGAACTAAATGGGGTTCAGTTCAATTTGCGAGTTCTTATTCTGTCATCACTTTTTCTTTTCTAAGATTTTTATTAAACTCGCCAACTTTCTTTGATCGATCTTTGTTGATCGCCTCTGCCTATGATGACAAAAACTGTTTTCACTTTTTGGTATCCGCGCCTCGTGGATATCTTCTAAAGAGTTTCACCCTCTCATTATTGGCTCAAGGGGATAAGGGAAACACATTGCAAAGTCAAAACACATCCTCAATATTAGAGGCAAAATTTTTATGTATATTCATCGCTTAATTTTTAATTATTTCACAAAAAAACTGGCTCATAAAATCAAATTGATTCAATAAGCCAGCGCAATTGATTATTCAGTATATATACGCTCCATCACCATCTGAGAATCTGTGAATTGAGATCTAAGAGCACCGTATAAAGTAATACTCTTTTTCTCATCATCATACACAGCTTCTTTTTGACTACTTTGCTGATAAATCATCTTTGCAATCGGATAATCTGCAATCGTGTCAAAGGTTATAGACTTCTGTTTCTCGTGACAGAATTTGACCATATCGAAATATTCTGTTTTGTCTTCAAGCATGAAATACGGAAGAAGGATTCTCCAACGGGTATAATTTCCCTCATAAGTTTTATAATCAGCACCAGAAGATGAGATTAAATATCTCATTTGTTGACCCGCATCATTCTCATTTTCTTCAACAACAAAATGTTCGACTTTTTTATTCACGATAGCGCTGAAGAAAAGATATTTTCCGCATTCCTCATAAGAGTATCCTTCTTTATCGAGACTGCTATACAAAGATTCTTTTGAATGCCCGTCCTGGTAATAGAATGATACACCATTCCCTAACTGTGCTTGATATACAGGAACTTTTAGAGAAAAGTTACTATCGTAATTTAATGTGCTAATTACAAGCTTAGATGACTTCTCATAACCGCAACACGAAAAGAGAGAAGAAAAGACAAATCCGAAAATTAGAACACTTTGAATCTTTTTCATAACCGTTTTCCATTTCTTTTCTAATCGTCATCACGAATAAAGTGCATTATAAGAATAGAAGAATCATGCTTTGCACCCATATGATAGCAGGAAAGATGAAAAAAACAAATATTTTCAACGGATAAAATAACGTTTTAACATATTCTTTTTTGATTATTTAAGAAATAGTCTTAAATATATATGCATATTCATCATCATTTTCAGTTAGTATCTGTTAGTATCTGTTAGTATTTTTTGCTATTCAATGTTAATACCTTCTTTTATTAACAGCCATAAAATATTAGTCAAAAGAATCTGAAAGTATGAATTCCTTATGATTTTAACCATCCAAGCTTACACAAAAATGTTAAAAGACCTTAAAACAAAAAATAACACGCCAATTTCGACGTATTATTTCACGATTTTAGAATGTCTTTGTGTTTGCGATACGATACATCCGTTCAGCTGCAAAAATTAACTCTGTTTGTAATCCGATATATGAATTTAATCAAAAACTATTTATGCCAATCAAAAGGCTTTTCTATTGTTTTAATTTTCTCTATTGTGTGATTTGAGTACGAATACTTATTAACCTCAAATCCTTCAATTGTTTCGTATTTTTTGCTCGATATATTTTTAAGCGTTACTGAATCTGTAACAATTCCTAAAATATATTCTGGCTTAGAGTTGCTATATAAGGAATTTAACGCTAATGCGTTTCTGAAATACTTGCCATTTTTTGATAGAAAATCGATATTAACATGCAAATTTGCCTTTTTGATTAGAAAATATAAGAGCATTGCTGAAGTTCTTGTATTTCCTTCTCTAAAAGGATGGATATGCCAAAATTCTGTAACAAAATAGCATATCTTTTCTATTTTTTCTTTTGAATCTAATACATCCCAGTCTACTTCTTGAAATTCCTTGTTTAGATCATTTAAAGCTTTATCAATATAGAAGGCATAGACATAATCAATTGAGCGACCGTCTAATAATGATTCACCTTTAAAAATATCAATAGTTCGCGGCAGCCCTGCCCAATCATATAAGTTAGAAAACAAAAATTTATGAATTTTTAGTCCGTCTTGAATATTTTCTATAACGAAATCACTATGTCTTAATCTATTAGCTGCAAGACCAACAAAATCAGACTCAGCTTTTCCTAATGTTGCTTCATCTTTTATATCCAATTTATTCTTTAGCACATTTGTGCCTTCATAAACATATGGATCCTTCATTATTTATATAACCTCGCTATAGCGAATTCTGCAGTTTCATAATCAATTTCACCGCGTGAATATAATCTCATAATTCTTTGAGCATCTTGAGAAGGAGGTACACCATCAACAGTGGCAATTGATTTTGCGAAAGCTAAATCGGTCTCATCATCCGGTAAAGTTAATTCAAAAGGTAACCCATTGTTGTTTACTGATGCAGTCAAAAAAAGAGTAATAGCTTGGCTTGTTGTTAATCCTAAACGATTAAAAATCTTGTCAGCTTTTTCTTTTATGTCACTAGTAACTCTTGTATGAACAGTTTCAGTTTTCGCCATATTTTTTTCCTCAACAATATTGTATCACGTTTGCGACACATATCAATAATAATAATAATAATAATAATAAAGAAAAAACCTGAAATTATTCAGGCAATTTAACAGCGATGGCGGGGGAAGAAAGAATCGAACTCTCAATAACGGTTTTGGAGACCGCTGTTATACCATTTAACTATTCCCCCAAAAACAGCACAATTATCTTAGTAAAGGACACTAGAAATGTCAATAAAAACTGCGCTGTTACGATTTGAGTTTCAGCCTTGATATTCTCTTGCGATTTTGTTCACAAGAGCCATATCCGCTTTGCCGGCATAATCCTTTTTAAAGGTCTGCATGATGGTCTTAATCTGATGGTCCGGCAAGGATTCGATAACTTTTCGAATCTCATCCTCTTCCATCATCTTCGGGAGATAAGCTTTGATGATTTCTATTTGTCTATGATCGCTCAACGCCTGTTCCGCTCTACCATTTGCTTCATACATCGCCTTTTCATCGGTTAGTTCTTTGATGGTCTTATTCAAAATAGAAACCATCTCCACTTCTGTGATTTCTTTACCAGCAGCTTTCTTTTCAATCTCAAGCTTTTGAAGGCTTGAGATGACAATGCCTAAAACGTTCATCTTATCGCTGTCGTGGTTCTTCAAAGCCAACATTTTTTCTTTCTTTAATTCAATCAATGTAACCATAAGATACCTTCTTTCTATTTAATGAGACGTGGAATCAAATTCTTAAACCCTTCAATAATCGCTTCTTGAGGGCGATCAACTAACTTGACAGGAATGGATAAAGACTTCTGGAAATATTCTTTCAATCCAGGGAGCAAAGCACCACCGCCAGATAGAATCAATCCGTTCTTTGTCAAATCCGCAACAAGATCAGAGGGAGTAGCGGAGATGACATCTGTGATTTTCAGTGAGATATAATTCACTAAGGAAAGAAGCACGTTCTTAATCTCGCCAGAGGAGATGAGAATCGAAGAAGGGAGAGAAGTGACAGTATCCCTTCCTTTGATCTCCACCAATCTATTCTCAGAGAGCTCACGGATAGAGCCGATTTTCATCTTGATGTATTCTGCTGTTTTCAAGGAGATTTTTAAATGCTGCTTTTGAATGACATATCTACGGATTGCCTCATCGAAGGTATCACCGGCAATGGCCGTGGAATCCGCAGTAACAACTTCTCCCATGCTCAACAATGCGATATCTGTAATACCGGAGCCGATATCGGCAATTAATGTCGCTACAGGAGCAAAGCTGATCTCACCGATTCCGATTCCAGAGAGCTTAGCTTGAGATTCGATATAAACATTTTTAAAACCGAGTTTTTTCGCAAGAGCTAACAACATCTTCTTATGCACTTTCCCACAGTTTGAAGGAGCGGTGAACATGATGTTTACGCCTCTTTTTCTCTTGCTGAATCCGACTCTAGAAAGAACCGTGTTCAAGAAGTCATAAGCCGCATCGTCATCATAGATCAAGCCATTGATGACAGGGTGAACCACCTGATAGTGGAACGGAGTTTTTCCCCTGATTTTTTCCGCAAGAAAACCGACTTCTGTCACTTCTTTAGAAGTCTTTTCATAAGCGATCGCTGTCGCTTCAGAGAAGATAACTCGATTCTGTTGAAAGGAATAAATGCTTGTCTTATCGCTTCCTAAATCAACACCTAAGAACTCTTTTCTCACGGCTCTATTTTACTCTTTTTTATCATCTAAAAAAAGGGGACAAAAATTCAATGAAAGGAATTAGAAAAACCGCTTGTGTAATGAAAACGACTTTTTGTGACATTGTACGACAAAACTTTGTTTCCTATGATAATATACATAAGATCG
>JALFLX010000085.1 GCA_022774485.1 Bacilli bacterium | reverse complement strand
AGAAAAACACCAATGAAAAGAATATCTATCGGGAGATTACTTCTCTCACTTCTCCGATTGAAGGCTACAAATATTACGAGAATATCAAACCTCTCAGCTACGGATTTTTTATCGGAGATAGCGATTATGAATATGTTGGAGATGGTTCAAGAAAAGAGGATGGGAGTGTCCATTACTTTGACCGATTTGAATTCCAAAATGAACTGTTTGCACAGCTCGCTCCTAATGTTGTTGAATTAGATGGCACTCCGAAGAAAATCTTCAAGCACATTGAATTTGACAATATCACCTATTCTTC
Source organism: Bacilli bacterium (assembly GCA_022774485.1). Classification (GTDB taxonomy): domain Bacteria; phylum Bacillota_I; class Bacilli_A; order RFN20; family CAG-288; genus Enterosoma. The sequence goes on along the minus strand of JALFLX010000085.1, from coordinate 8,393 downwards.
CGATGATATCCTTCATGAAATAGATGGGGAGAAAGATCTTTACACCATCAAAGCGACAGAGAGTATCACGTTCCGCTTCACTGTCCCTGAAGAGGCAAGAGGCAACAACCTCTACTTCGATGAAAAGGTTCAAAACAAATATTGGAACTGCTACTTCGATGGGAAATATTATGCAAACAACACTTATTGGCACAAAGGAATCCGTTCCTTTGAAGATGATAGCAACCATGTGCATCGCCTGCGTTTCACTGCCAAGCAAAACTTTACGCGCCAGGAGTTAAGGCCAAGTGTTGTCTATGAAGATCTTGATGTCCTTAACGAATATCTCGATCAAATCAGAGCGAATCAAGTGAATGAGATTCAAAAGAAAATCGGCTTCTGTTCCTCTTCTTATGTCGGAAAGATCTCAGTTACAGAAGATAACAGAAACGATTCCATTCTCTTCACCATTCCTTATGAGAAGAATATCTCGATTCTCATCGATGGCAAAAAACAAAAAGTGCTCCGCCGAGTCAATATCTTCTCAGCAGTTGACTTAGAAGACTTCGCGCTCGGAGAGCACTCGATTGAAATTCGCTATACGGATAAAGGGTTGATATTAGGAATGATTCTCTCAGTCTCCGCCTTTGCTGGATTGATTCTTCTCTCCATCTACTACCCGAGAATTGAGCAGTCAATCTTTACGAAGAAAGAGAATTAAAGACCATTTGTCAGGGTGGAAGAGATATCCTCTTCCCCCTCTTTTATTTTCCGCTTTTCCTCTTCTATCTCATCGATAGAATCATGGTAATCAACGTGGTCCAACTTCATGATATCGTAGAAAATCACCATGAGGACAAAAAGGTTGATCCAAGCTGCAAAGGAAACAGAATCTTCTCCTAAGATATCGATGAAATATTTTTTAAAACCGGTGAGATAGTGATAATAAGCGATACCGGAAGACACTTGCATCAAAGGGATTAAGAAATAACGTCTCTTATTGATTAAGGCATAGACAAGGACTAAGACATCGACAGCGTAGAAATATCTCTCGTGCATATGCGGTAAGAAGAACGGACAAATGCCGATGAGGAAGACAGAGACAGTGATAATGTTCTCTTTGGTAAGCTTCACTTTTCTAAGATAGAGAATTGCAGTGAGAACAAAGATTGCACCTAAGCCGATAATGATACTCGCTGCGTTGAGCGGAGAATCCGCTTTATCCATGTTGTAGACACCGAACAACTGCCAGAGATTTGCACAACCTAACGTCAACTTGCTGTAACCATTGACTTGAGCCTTGAAGAAGTGGAACGGTTCTGAGAAAGAAGCACCGCAGAGATAAGCAGGGACAAAGGAAAGGAACAAAGCGAGAAGAGAGGCGTAGATCGGACAGAATTTCAGCTTTCGATTGAACATCAGATAGAACAAGAACGGAGCGATAAAGACAGCTTGTAGTTTCAAAGAGAGAGCTAAGCCAAAGAAGAACCAGGCGAAGAAACTTTTTCCTTTTAATACGAAGAGAAGAATATAGACAAAACAAAGGAAGTACATCGTATCCGAGTTACCCCATAAGGCAGAGTTTGAAAACTGAACGGGTAAGAACAAGAAGACACAGTATCCGATGACACCTAAGAGACGATTCTTGGTGACATCGTGGATGATTAAGTAGATACCGATTGCAATCAACAGCTCACAAAGGAAGTAAATTGATTTGAGATAATACATTTGATTGAGATAGAAAGAGTAGCCGTTGATGTTGACAAGCTCTCCTTTCGGAAGCTTTGTTAAGCAAGCAATAATGAATAAGTAGAGAGGAGAATAATCCGCATCGACTTTGTAGAAGTTCTTGAAACCTACATTCTCAATCTGTTTCATCCAGCCGTTGAGGATGAAGCCGACAACATCATTGGTCGGGAACTTTGCAGCGAAATATCTCGAGACAAAGGCGATGACAGTCGCTAAGAGAATGAAGAGAATCGGAATCAACCGATCGAGATTTTTATGAACAGACAATGAGAACAGCTGGAATTTCTTCTTGATGGAAAGAGATTCTGAATTCGTTTGTTTCATGAGAATCCTCCTTTGGGTTTGCCACTCATTATAACATTTCACAAATAGATATCTCTTATGCAGGAAATTTTTCTTTTTTATATGATTTACATCAATAGTTTCGATACTTTACAAACAAGAAATATTGTAATGAATAGTCGTATTTCATTTCTGCGTGTTTCAAGTGCATAATTCGCGCAAAATTTTTTGGAAAGCGGAAAAATTATGCTAATGGATACAATAATTCACTTTTCCTCTTAAAACTGATGAAACAATGCATATTCGTTCATCTCGCTTATACGAACAATCAAAAATGATAAGAAAAATCCTAGAAAAGAGCTCGTTCCTTTGATATCTTTTTAAATAGAAAGAGGGAAAAGGAATTGGTTGATTCAATGGGGGAAATCGACTCTTTTTCTCATTTCAGAAAGGAACCTTTATGAAAGACTATTGGAACAAGCACAAGAAGCCTCTCCTGTGGACTGCGATTGCGTTTGTGGTGATTTTTATCACTAGTTTCTTGCAGTCTCTCGTTCAGTCCGCTGGTTTTAGCGTCACTGTGACGGATCTTAGAAACGCAACAAATGAAGGTGTCGTTCAGCAGAGAATTACGTACAACGACGATGATGATCTTACGACTCCGGATATCGAAGGAACAATCGAGACAGCAGTGAAGGGTGAAGTCGTATCTGGACTCCTCTTCAAACCGAAAGCTGCGACCAGCGAGAACAAACGCCCCGCAGTCGTCCTTACCCATGGCTATCTCAACAACAGAGAATTGCAGCTCCCCTTTGCAATCGAATTGGCGAGACGTGGATTCGTCGTCTTAGCAGTTGACCGTGAAGGCCACGGCAATTACAACAATGTCGATAACGCAGGTGCATTAATGGCCACAAAAGGTCTCTATGAATCTGCAAAATACGTTTACAACCTTGATTATGTCGATAAGAATTTAATCGGTATTTCCGGCCATTCTATGGGTGGATTCACCACTGCGATGGCACTTCGCACCGATTCTAATACCACCAAAGCTGGAACCACAAAATTCCAAGGAAAAGACGCCACTACTTACGGTCTTGGCATCATCAAAGCTGGTTTGATTCAGGGCTGGTCTTCCTTCATGGGTGCATCCCCGACCACCTCTGTCGGTCTCTTAAAGGCCAAGGATGATGAGTTCTTCTTCAAGTCTACTGATAAAGATGGAAATCCGACCATCTCTAGACAATTCTTAACTTCCACCGCTGCTAAGAGCTTTGTCGGTCTCAATCCCACCGGGGATGTGAATGTGGAAAGCGGCGCTCATTATGTGGCCGGTACAAAAGTCGATGTCGAATTAGGCACCAAGATTGATACTGCCTTCCGCGCTGTCTATGAAGCGGATGAAATCCACCCGCTCAACCACTGGTCTATTCCCTCAACAAAGAATTTGGTCGACTTCTTCTACGCTGCCTTAGGAACTCCTAGCGGTGCGAAGGTTAAGAAACTCAACAATCAGACCTGGTGGGTCAAGGAGGTGTTCTCCTTTGTCGGTATGTTGGCTCTTCTCTCCTTAATCTTCCCCATTATCTCCTTACTCTTAGCTACTCCGATGTTTGCTTCTCTCACAGCGAGAAGAAGAAAAGTTGTCGAAGAGGGCAGAGTGATCACTGTCGAATCTAAGCTTACTCCTGAATTGATTGAAGATGAAAAGAAACCGTTGAAGAAATGGCAAGACTGGCTCTATTACTTCATCCCTGCTGTTGTCTGCACGCTCGTCGCTGGCTTCTCTATTAAATCCTTTGTCACCGAATGGGGTGATAGATGGTTCCCCAACACTGCATACTTCCCGCAAGACACCACAAACTGGGTCGCCCTCTGGTCTGTCTTCTGTGGTCTCTTCGCGATGCTTGTCGTTCTTGTCACCTTCTTAGTCCGCCGTGCGATTAACCAGTGGAAAGTCAGCCGTGGAAAAGAAGGCGAAGAGGTTAACAATCCATTTGAAGTCGCTCGTATCTCCTCCTTTGGAAATGCGCTTAAGACAATCTTATTAGCCGGCTTAATGGTCGCTATCCTCTACTTGATTGTCTTCATCAACTGGAAAATCTGGGTCGTCGATTTCAGACTTTGGACCTTGGACATCAAAGTCTTCAATGTTCCTGAGATGCTTCCGACCATGCTTCGTTACTTCTTATTCTTCGGACTTTATTACCTCTTACAGGGTATTGCCAACCAGACCTACCGCGCCAAGAACTTGCCGGAGTGGGCGACAATCGCTATCAACGTTTTCTTCAATGTCTTCGGTATCTCCCTTGTCATCATCATCCAATATGCAACCTTTAAGTCCACTGGTGTCTTATGGCAGTCTGAGATGGCTTTAGGATATATCGTTCTCTTCCCGATCGTTCCGATCTTAACCTTTGCCACCATCATCTCTCGTCTCCTCTACAAGAAGACTGGAAATGTCTACTTAGGTTCCTTGATCAACGGTCTCTTATTCACCATCATGACAGTTGCAAACACTGCATCTTCGATGGCATATATCCTCTAAGGTAACAAACGTTGAGAGGGCTACTTAGTAGCCCTCTCTTTCTTTTCGCCTTATTCTCTTTATAATGTTCTCGAGGTATTTTTTATGAAAATTGATCATTTTCGCATCCAGGTATACGAAGGTATTGTTCGTATCGAATATTCAAAAGACAATCAGTTTTATGACAATAACAGTTTTTTTGTTCCCAATCGCTACTCGTTTGGCTCTTTGCTTGACTGTGAGATAGAAGAGCTTGCGGATTGTTATCAAGTTCCACTTGAGGGCAGAACTTACTTTTTGTGCATTGAAAAAGGAGTGGAATCACTTGATGCGATATCAGTGAAAGATGCTTTTCATCATGTGGTATACCGTTATCAAAAATTAGAAAACAGCGGTGAACTTCCACTTCCTGAGGAGACACCAACCATCTTCCCCTTGATTGACTCTCCAAGAATTACTATGCCGAAATCCGGCTATTCTTTGAAAACTGCAGAAATGAATAGAAAACCGATTGTGGAAGAAAACGTTAATGATCTTTACCTTATTTTCTGTAAAAACAACCCCAGATTACTTCGCAAACTCTTTGTAAAAGTCGCCGGAAGAACTGAGATGCCTTCTCTTTCTTCTCTCGGTGTGTTTTCTTCTCGTTATTATGCCTACACCCAAGAAGAAGCAAAACAGATGATTCTAGAATATGAGAAGCATGATATCCCTTTGGATAATATCGTCATCGATACTGATTGGCGAAAGTCGAGTAAACGAGGAATTGGATACGACATCAACAAAGAACTGTTTCCAGATATGGAAGGGTTCTTCACATTTGCTCATGATCACGGAGTGAAAGTTTTATTTAACGATCATCCAGAACCACAGACAGAAGATGGTGATATTTTCAGTAAAGAAGAGATGAAATATCGAATCGAGAATTTATCACATCTCTTAAATATGGGACTCGATTTCTGGTGGTATGACAGAAACTGGATCTGCAAATTAAATTCGTTTTGTTCTTTTGTTAAGCCGGAAACAGCAGGACAGTATCTCTTCTCTGATATCACAAAACAAGTGAATCGGACAAAAAAGATCAACGGGTATCCAAAGAGGGTGGAACTTCTATCTAATGTTAACGATAATCGAAACGGACATTATGTTAAGATTCAAGATAGCGCCACCCATCGCTACAGCATACAATGGACCGGTGATACCTATTGTAAGCTCTCTGATTTAGATCAAGAGATCATCAATCACAATAAAGCCTCTTTAAATGCAATCCCCTATGAAAACAGCGACCTTGGTGGTCATATCGGTAACCCGAATAAACACGATTATCTCCTTTGGATGAGTTTTGGAGTGTTTGACGGATTGTTCCGCCCTCACTGCACAAAAACAGTGGAACGTTTCAGAGAACCATGGAACTACGATGAAGAGACAGTATCTCTCTTCCGTGAATTCACATTGACTCGCTATCGCTTGCTTCCGACATTATATAAAGAAGCCTATCTTTCTTATCAAGAAGGCACGGGTTTAACCATGCCAATTTCCTTTGATCATCAAGTCCCGAAAATATATTCCCTTCGTGAATCATACCTAGCTGATACGATATTATTCACTCCATATACAGATACAAAAGAGACACCGCTCCTCCCTTCCATGTATCAAGGAAAGGTTCATGCGACTTATTTTGATAACCGCGATCTTCAAGGGAAACCGATCCTTGAAACTGAAGAAAAGAGACTTGGGTTCAAAATCGATGGAACCAAACTTCACGGTGTAATACCACCTTACAACTTCTCTGCAGTATACGAGTTTGACATCATGCCAAAAAGCGATATTATTCTTCATCTCTTGTCTGATGATGGCATGAGAGTCTTTGTGGATAATACACTTGTGAAAGAAGACTGGACTTGTCATGCAGCGACCGATTATGAAATCTGTGAGCTTAAAGGAAAACAGAAATATCACATCCGGATTGAATATTTCCAGGGAGAAGGTGCTGCTATCTTGCGTCCATTCTTCTTCTACAAACGAAATATTGGAAAGAGAGAAATATACTTCCCGGATGGAAAATATGTCGATCCCTATTCTGGAAAAGAATTCAACGGAAATAAAGTCTATCATGTTCGACTTAATGAGAAGAAAATCCCGATGTATATAAAAGATTCTCGCATTATTTTCTTAGCTAAGGACACAAGGCATGCGCTGGATTCTGATTTTAAGCATCTTTTGCTTGATGTGTATCCTGGAAAAGAGAACTTTTCGACAATGCTTTACGAAGATGATGGTGTATCGGAAGGATATCTTGTGAATCAGTGTCGTATCACACACTGTAGTTATTCTTTTGAAGAAGGAAAAGCAAGAATTCATCTTGATAAAAGCCAAGGAACATTCCGCGGAAAACGCTGCTGTAAGAAAAGAAAAATCACTCTTCGTATCAATCATCTCTTCGGCTTTGATAACGTGAAAGAAGTTTTGATCAATGGGGAGCGTGTAAAAGTGAAACATCATCGACGTAACCAGTCACTTCCAGCCTTATCTTTCTCAGAGTCAAACTGTGCTTGTAAAACTTCTTCGCTCTCATTGATACAGGATGTCACCCAAGAATATGATATTGTGATTCTCTTTGATTGACAGAAAAAAGGCTTGAATCATTATTTCTTTTGGTATCAAACCTATGCTTTCAACTTGGATAAAACATTTCTTACCATCTTTCATAGCAACAAAGTCAATTTCACCTTTATGTGTTAAAAAGAAAAGAGATTACAAAAAACGAAGGGAGTATCCATGAACAATTTGATTTAACTATATTCAAATTATTTTAGGTTACTCCCAATTTTATTTTGATTATTTATCTTAATATACTTAGTAAACAAAATGCTGATTAACAATTTACCCGCAAAGCGTTAGCCTTGCGGGTATTGAGATTATTGGGCTAATACTTCAATTGTCCACTACTTCTATTTGTTTGATTGCTATTTCGTTGCCTGTCAAAAGATAGGTTTTTTCACTGCCACAATAAGGGCATATTTTTCCATGAGCCACGGTTGGATATTCCTTATTGCAATTCTCGCAATGCGTGACAGCTTCAATCTTTTCAATATATAGTTTGGCATCTTTGAGCACCGTTTCCTTTTTGACAGCCCAATTCCAACAATCTTCGAAGTAATAAGGTATTACGGTAGAAACTTCTCCTATTTCGATCGTTACGGAGTTCACCCTTTTCACGTTGTTTTCTTTGGCTATTTCATTGACCTGTTTGATACAATGAAACACCACGCCCAACTCGTGCATTAGTCCTTATTCTCCTTTTTCTTCTCAAATTCTTCTTTTCTCTTTTTGACGAATTCTTTGTCAGCATCGTCCTTCTTAGAGAAGAGAATTTTAACTGCACGCTTAGCTGCATAAGGCAAAATGCTCTTAAACTTATCTTCGGCAACCACCATCTTTGAAGCCTCAGGGCAATCGCGGTGGAGCGTAATTGCGTCAAACTTACACTTGGTAGTGCAGATACCGCAGCCGATACATCTGTTTGCGTCTACAATGGTTACGCCACAGCCTAAGCATCTTGCCGTTTCCGTCTTGACTTGTTCTTCGGTGAGCGTCTTGTGCGCGTCTTTAAAGGACTTAGCGTCGATGCTTTCGTCCATACCTGCTTCTTGACGAGAAGAATTATCATAGCTCTCTACCTTGATATCGTCTGTGTCAATTTGTATAAACTGTCTTCTATTTCTACCAATCGTCATATGACCGTGTTGCACGTAACGGTGCAAAGACTCAGCAGCCTCGTGTCCTTGTGCAATGGCATCGATGGCAAACTTAGGTCCAGTAAATACGTCACCGCCGACGAAAATATCCTCCTCAG
>JALFLX010000061.1 GCA_022774485.1 Bacilli bacterium | reverse complement strand
TTCAAAAGAGCGACCTCTGTTTTTAATCCTCTTGATACAAGTATCAAAAGATCCTTTTAAATAGATCATCAAATCAGGCTTTTTTGAGAGTTTCAAAAGCGAGTCTCTCATCTCGTGATGAATGTTTTCATAGGTCTGCATCTCCAGGTCAGAAATGCGCCCTAATTCGTGATTTTTGCACGCGAAATACCGGTCCTCATAAATAGAGCGGTCTAAAATCGCTTTTCCAGAAGCAAGCGCTTCTTTGGCCGCATGAAAACGGGAGCAAAGAAAATTCATCTGCAGCAAAAACGGATATCTCATTCTCTCCTGTTCTTCCTCAGAGGCGGAGTAAAACAAAGGAAGAAACTTATTGTTGTTCACTTCCTCATAAAAGACAGGCAACGAAAATTCTTCTTGTAAAATTGAAGCGATAGTCGTCTTTCCAAGACCGATCATTCCAGCGATGACAAAAACCACATGAAAACCCCTTTGCAAAAGATGAAATCAAATTGAAAACTGCTGGAAATCCAGCAGTCAAATGAACAGATTAGTAAAGCTCAGCGCGGACAACAACCCAACGGAAGTTGTTCTCGCCCTTGCAGTTATCATAGATGTGGAAATGGATTTCGTATTCCTGCTTCGGATCGCCGACAAAAGTGAGCTGAGAGTGAGGATTGACGTAGCTGAAAGTTCTGCGCTCACCAGGATTGGTGACATTCAAAGCGTTCTCGACTTTGAAGATTTCCTGAGCAGCACCTTCAAAAGTGTAGCCGTGATCATAGCCAGGCATCGGGACAGTGATGGTGAGTTTCTTTCCAGTGACGATTGCTAAAGCACCTTTGTGAAGAGTGCCGCGATAGATATATTCTCTCTCTCCGAAGTCATCCTCATCGACAGTGAGAGGATGGATTTCTCCGAAGCCTTTTTCATCTAAATATACGCCTTCCGGTAAATTGAGGATGTCAACCTTCTGAACCGGTTTTCTATTTCTTTTTGTAGTTTTAGCCATAAACGTTCTCCTTTCGTGGCGTTGCCACTGATATAATTATAATATCTTTAGGAAACATTTGTTTCTTCTTTTTTCTTTTTTTCTTAAAAAACCGAGTAATTTTCTTCCTAGATACAACCATTTTCTTTTGATAAACCGCTTTTCTTATCAAAAAGGTTCCTTTCGGTTTCTTTTTTCTTTACTTTCTCGCTTTTGCTTGAAAACGCTTCTCTTCATAGAAAAGCAGCAAAATTCCAGCCTTCATGAGAATAAAGAGAAAACACTTTCGCTAACATCGTATAAATAAGTTAGAATAATAATTAGTGAAGGAGATTTTTTTATGATGAAACAACGCCGTCTATCAATCCCGATGTATGCCTGGATCTGTGTGTTTGCTCTCGCTTTGATCGGCATCGTCTTCGGTTCATTCTTTGACCTTGCTATCTCCGATGCGATTGTCAATCAAGAGCTGTTTTTAGGAAGATTTGTCGAAACTCTCGGAGAATCCCTTGCCTATGCGATGATTCCGATCGGGGGAACGACTATTTTCTTAGGGCTATACAAAAGGAAGAATATCTGGCTGAAAATCTTAGGATATTTTCTCCTTCTTCTCTCCCTTGTTATCTCGATCAAAGTTCTTGGCGACAGCTTTCGTGCAGAGAAGCACCCTTACGGAATCACCTTCGACAACCTCACCTCGTTCCTTATATCAGGATGTTTGATGATTGTCACAAGCGTGATGACATATTTCTTCTTAGATCACAAAGATGAGAGAAAACTTCTCATCATCGGCGCTGTGATTCTCATCGCCATGATTCTTCAATTTGTCGTGATGACTGTGTTAAAGAAACTCGCCTCAAGACCTCGTTATCGCTATCTTATCGACCTCAGCTTGAATACGGATGGAGAAGTCTTCCGCTCCTGGTGGCAATTTAAACCTTTCACTGCCATCGATGACACCCATAAATCCTGGCCGAGCGGACACACTGCTACAGCAGCAGAGTGCTTACTATTAGCTTCTCTTGCTCCCGTTCTGCGTTTCCGCTTCAAACACGATGAAGATGTCCTGTTCTGGGTCGGCTTTGGTTACACAGTTTTAATCGCCTTCTCCCGTGTCTTATACGGCGCTCACTTCTTAAGCGATGTTTCCTTCGGTTTGCTCTTCTCTTCTCTCCTCTCCTTTTTAACAGTCATGGTGACACATCACTTCTTTGAGAAAAAGGGAGAAACACCTGATGAAGTGGAAACTCATTGAGGTTCAACAGGAGACAGATCATCCCTATCTCAATTACTTCACCCTGCACTATCAAGTAGAAAAAGATGGGGAAAGCAAGGAAGTCTTCTATCGAATTTGCTCTAGACATTCAAAATCATCGCTCCAATGTTTCGCAAATACAAAAGAACTATCAGCGGATGGTGTCTTAATCCCGATTTATCGAATCGAGGAAGATGGGTCGATTTCACTTCTCTTCACTAGTCAGTTCCGCCCCTCATTCAATCGGCGTTTAACCTCTTTTTGCGCCGGATTGGTCGATCAAGATGATCCTGACCTTTTCTTCACTGCAGTTAGAGAAGCAAAAGAAGAATGCGGATACCAAGTGACAGACTTAGAGCTTCTCTCAAAGCCGGGTCCGACCTCCTCAGGTCTTTCGGATGAGACCACGGCCATTGTCTTAGCAAGAGCGATCAAAAAAGAAGAGACACACTTAGAAGAAATTGAAGATATCGAGACATTCTTTGTCCCGCTATCAAAAGCAGATGAAATTCTCGATGATCCTAAGAGGACTGTTCCAGTCAATGTCAGGATGATCGTGAAATACTTACAACAATATTGGAAAGGAAACAAAATACATGAAACAAGAATTGATTGAAAAATATGCAGAGCTTGTCGCGAAAACAGGCGCCAATGTCCAGCCAGGACAATATGTTGTCATCCGCACGGATGTCAGCCAAGAATACTTCGCTTCTCTTGTCGCAAGAGAGTGCTACAAGCTTGGAGCAAAGCGTGTCTTTGTCCACTGGCAGAGCGCAAAACTCACCTCTGTCGACTACAACGAAGCGAAAGAAGAAAATCTCTATGAAGTTCCCTCGTTTGAAGAAGAGTGCCAAGCTTTTATGGCCAAACACACTCCCATTCTCATCTGGATCGATGCTGATGATCCTGATGGCATGAAAGATTTAGATTCTGCCAAAATGGCCCGTGTCAAAGCGGAGAAGTATAAAGTGATCGGCAAATATGTCGAAGCCAGACAAGATCAAGCGCAGTGGTGTATCTGCGGTTATCCCTCCAAAGCTTGGGCGGAGAAAGTCTTCCCTCAATACAAAGGAGAAGAAGCGATGGAACACCTCCTCGAAGCAATTTTAGAAACCTCCCGCGCCTTAGATGGAAATGGCATCGAAAATTGGAAGAGACACGAAGAGGATCTCAAAAAGAGATGCGCTCACCTCAACTCTTTGAAGTTAAGAAAACTCCATTACACCTCTGAAAAAGGAACGGATTTCACCGTCGGTCTTATCCCGGATGTCATCTTCTTAGGCGGTGGTGAAAGAGGAAAGAATGGTTTCTTCTTCCAGCCGAACATCCCCTCAGAAGAATGCTTCACCTCTCCGAAAAGAGGAGAGGCCGAAGGTATCGTTTACGCCTCGAAACCTCTTGTCTATCAAGGAAAAGTCATCGAGAATTTCTCTATCCGTTTCCACGAGGGAAAAGCAGTGGAAGTTCACGCTGAGAAAAATGAAGATGTCCTTAAGAGCATCCTCTCATTAGATGAAGGTGCGAGCTATTTAGGAGAGTGTGCACTTGTCCCATTTGATTCTCCAATCAACAACACCGGACTTCTCTTCTTCAACACTCTTTACGATGAAAATGCTAGCTGTCACTTAGCGATTGGCAGAGGATTCAACTCCTTAGTCCCCGGTTATGAGAACATGAGCGATGACGAATTATTCAAGCTCGGAATCAACCGCTCTATGAGCCATGTCGACTTTATGATCGGCGATGAAACTCTCTCCATTGTCGGAACAACCGAAGAGGGAAAAGAAGTTCAAATCTTTAAAGATGGTAACTGGGCGTTTTAATTCTGCCCCATGCCACACTCTTTTGTGATATGATACGTGCGTTGTGAAATTCGAAACCACACAGGGAGGATTTTCCATGAAAACATTAGCGATTGAAGGTATGCAGTGGGGTGATGAAGGCAAAGGAAAAGTCACTGACTTTTGCGCCTCTCACGCCGATATTGTCGTCAGAAGCCAAGGTGGTAACAACGCTGGGCACTCCATTGAACATCACGGAGTCCGCTATGCGCTTCGTCTACTTCCCTCCGGTATCTTAAATCCAGACACAGTCAATGTCATCGCCGATGGTGTTGTCATCAACCCGAAAGCGATGTTAGAGGAGCTTCGCATCTTAAGCGAGAAAGGAATCTCTTCCTATCAACTTCTCATCTCCAAAAGAGCCACTCTTTTGATGCCTTACCACATCGAGATAGACAAAGCCAGAGAAGAAGCCTTAGGCGACAAGAAAATCGGAACCACCAAAAACGGAATCGGCCCTTGCTACGAAGACCGCGCCAGCCGTCTCTCGTTAAGAGTCGGTGACCTCCTCGATATTGAAAGCTTACAAGAACGCGTTGAGTCAATCCTCCCCTTAAAAAATTTAGAGCTCAAAGCGTACGGTGGAAAAGAGTTCTCTGTTGAAGAGATTATGGCGTTGCTTCTTGAAGTGAGAGAAGCCTTGCTTCCCCACATCATCGACACCACCGCCTACTTACAGAAAGCCTTAAAAGAAGGCAAAAAGATTCTCTTTGAAGGGGCTCAAGGCGCGATGCTTTGCATGACTTATGGAACCTTCCCCTTTGTCACTTCCTCTAGTCCCTTAGCCACAGCAATCCCGAATAACACCGGACTTCCCTTGACCGCAGTCGAGGATGTCTTAGGTATCATGAAAGCATATACCACTCGTGTAGGAGCTGGTCCTTTCCCCACCGAGATCGATGGTCCTTTAGCAGATTCAATCCGTGAAAAAGGTCATGAATTTGGCACTGTCACCCACCGTCCAAGAAGAGTCGGATGGCTTGACTTACCTCAGTTAAAATATGTCATAGAGATCAGTGGCATCAAACGTGTCGCTCTTATGCTCTTAGATGTCTTATCCGCAGTCGATGAGCTCAAGCTTTGCACCGGATATTTCATCGATGGAAAAGAAATCGACTACATGCCCTCTACTGTCGCTGAATTAGAAAAAGTAGAGCCTCAGTTCATCACCATGCCCTCCTGGAAGGAGGATATCTCTTCCATCCGCAACTATGATGAGCTTCCCTTAAACTGCAGAAGATATCTTGAGACAATCGAAGAGAAACTCGGCGTTAAAATTGCCATGGTCTCTGTCGGTCCCGACAAAGAAGCGACTATCTTAAGAGAGGAGCTCTTCTGATGATCGAGCGGTATCTCAGCGAAGAGATGAAAGATCTCTTCTCCGACAAATCACGTTTTGAAGCATACCTCAAAGTCGAAATCGCGGCCTTACGAGGTTGGGAACAGATCGGTGTCATCGGTAAAGAAAGTGTCGATAAAATCGAAAAGAATGCCCGTGTTGATGTCTCTCGCATCCGTGAAATTGAAGCTATCACCAAACACGATGTCGTCGCTTTCACCCGCCAGATTTCCGAGACTCTCGGCGAAGAAAAACGCTATGTCCATTATGGTCTTACCAGCACCGATGTGGTCGACACCGCGATGTCTCTCCTGTATCAAAAAGCGGATGATATTCTTCTCGCTTCAATGCAAGACTTAAAAGATGCTTTAAAAGAAAAAGCGCTAAAATACAAATATTTACCTTGTATTGGAAGAACTCATGGAATGCATGCAGAGGTCACATCATTCGGTTTGAAATTCCTCAACTTCTACGATGAAGTCTCCCGCGGAATCGAAGACTTTCAGGTTCAAAGAAAGAACCTAGAAGTTTGCAAACTTTCGGGAGCTGTCGGAAATTACGCGGATATCGATCCGCGCGTTCAAGAATACGCGGCTTCTTATCTACATCTTGAAAGCATCCCGATTGCCACTCAAGTCATCTCCCGAGACCGTCACGAGAGATATGGTGCCTGCTTAGCAATCTTTGCCTCCACATTAGAGAAAATCGCCGTGGAGATTAGAAACCTCTCTCGCACTGAGATTCACGAAGTGGAAGAGGGCTTCAGCAAAGGGCAAAAAGGCTCCTCTGCGATGCCGCAAAAGAGAAATCCAATCTCCAGTGAAAATGTCACAGGTCTTGCCCGTATTATCCGCGGAGATCTTCTCCCTTTATTAGAAGATAACGCGCTCTATCACGAAAGAGATATCTCTCACTCTAGCGTGGAGAGAGTCTCGTTGATCGACATGATTGAACTCTCTCACTACGCCATCAAGAGAATGACATCGATTTTGAAGAATCTTGTCGTCTTCGAAGAAAACATTCAAAAGAATATCAATCTCTCCCAGGGTGCAATCTTTGCTCCCGCACTGTTAAAAGCGCTGATTCAAAAGGGACTCTCTCGCGAAGAAGCTTATGATTTGATTCAACCGCACGCCATGAGTGCAGCTCTCAATAAAGGAGAGTTTAAATCCTTAGTGGAGAGCGATGAGAAGATTCAGAAGCTCCTTGGAAAAGAAGAGCTTCAAAACTGTTTCTCTTTCCAAGAGAATTTGAAGAACGTCGACTATCTCTACCAGAGATTCCACCTTTAAAAAACTGAGGCTAGCCCTCAGTTTTTTATTCGATACTCTTTAAGGATTCCACCATCGGAATCTTCTTTGTCTTGTTAGAGAAATAAAGATTCATCAAGAAAGCAACTACGAAAGTGAAGAGGAAAGCGGTAAAGTAAGAAAGCAAGGATATATGATAGAGATAATCCACAATCTCAACAATGTTTGTCTTTAAGACTAAAAGCATAAACGGATATCCGGCAAACAGTCCGAAAAGGACACCGGCAAAGGTCAAACTCACAATTTCAAACATCAAAGTCAAACCGATTTCTCGCTTCTGGAAACCTAAGACTTTTAATGTGGCGATATCTCGCATGCGCTCGTGGAAATTGAGACGGGCAAAGTTGTACAAGACGACAATCGCTAATAGTAGAGCGAAAACTTTTACCGCATTTGTCATCACTAAGATAGATGACATGACATCCTTAATATTGCCGCTCATCGACTCTTTAGCAAATGAACCGGTGACAAAGGAGAGGGAATCTTGAATACGAGCAGCTGTCTCTTCTCTGGTGTAACCCTCTTTGCAGTCTACCCACGCCCCGTTATACTTCTCAGGTTCTCCTTGGAACACTGGAGAATCAAAGGGTAAGACAGCACAATTGTAATAAAAAGCATCAAAGGTTCCAACAAGCTCTGCTTCATACAATGTAGAACCGACTTGCATCAGAATAGTGTCTCCTGTTTTACAGCCGATCGTTCGAGCGATTTTGTTAGAGAGAATCACGCCATCTTTTGGAATATCTAGTTTGATGTGAGAGTCATAAGAGGAGACGACATAAAGAAGTTTTGTGGTTTGATTACCCTCTTCTAAGGAGAAAGTGCACTGCATTTTTCGGTACAGCTCAATCTTTTCGATTCCTTCGATATCCTCAAAGCTATTTAAAACTTCATCACTTCCCATCGATGAGGCAAATGACACGTGGACATCAGCGCTCATAAACATCTTAACATCATGATCTAATCCGTAATTCACCGTATCTTCTAAACCGAATCCGCAGACAAGCAAGGCGGTACAACCTAAGATACCGACGATGACCATGATGCTCTTTCCTAAGGAAAGACGAATATTTCTTAATGCCATACGGAGAGACAATCCTGTCACCTTGCTCTTCTTCTCTGCATGTTTGACTTCTTTGAATTTCGGGATGCTCGGTCTCATGGAATCGACTGGTTTTAGAGCAATTTCTTTCCTTGCAACTAAGTAAGTGACAAGAAGAGAGACTCCTAAGAAGAAAATAGCAGAAAGGATTCCGCCAGCTACTGGGAACTGATAGGTTCTTTTTGGAAGGGTGTATAGCAAGCTGTATTTTTGTCCTAAAATCCCTGGAATAATCAAAGGGCCAAGAATCTCACCGAAAAGGATTCCTAACCCAACCACAAGGATGGAGATAAAGAGATAGCTTCTTAGAATCTCTTGTTTGGTCATTCCTAAGGCCTTCATCGTGCCGATTTTTGTCCTGTCTTTCAAAATCAGCTGGGACAGTGTTGTCAGGATAACAAGGATCGCGACAAAGAAGAAGACCGCTGGGAAGACATAAGTGAACTGAAGCGCCTGCTTTCGATCGGTATATAAAGTGAGGTAAAACGGCATCTCTTCTTTTTTTGTGAGCAAAAGCAGATTATCTTCCTTTTTTCCGTTGAAATATTCTTTGATGCGGTCTCGATATGTCTCTGCTAAGGACGGTTCTTTCAACCTGATGAGAATCTGGTTATGATAAGGAAGTTTCTCACAAGTGAAGAAATCTTCTCCGAGTTTATTCATCAGCATCTGACGAAGCATCAACTCTCCGGTGCTGTTATAGTTGTCTCGGAAAGTGGTGACTAAGGCATTACGGAAGACATCGAAGGAGAGCAGAACAACTGCCGGATTATAATTCGCTTTGGTGATATTCTCAGGATGGTTCATAAAACCAGTCACTTTCATCGGAATCGAAAGGTCGAGATCTTTCACAACATTTTCGCCATCTTCTTTAACATATCCCTCGATGATCGGCTCAAGTTTAGTAAGCTTATCCGCATAGCCTAACGAAGTCATGTCAACTGTGAGATAAAAGACATCGCCAAGCTCATATTTATCGCTTTTAATTGGCTCTTGTTTATACATCCATCCGTAATCAAGGAGCGCATAATGATTTTCACTGTGCTCCTCACTTTGTTCGATAATTTCATATGGCTTTGAAATCTGTGGAAGAGAATCGGTGACAACTGCATAAGCATCGTGGTTTCCAATCTTGCAAGGAAGGTAGATTCTTTCCTCAATCTCGCCATCATCGCCGATTATTTCATCAATTGCTCTTCTATCCTCTTCCTCAACCTGCGAACAGGTGACAAAGAGATCAGGAAGATTACCTCTAGCAAAGGTATCATCGATTTGCTTTCCAAACACTTGTGCGTTAGAAAGCAAGCCGACAAAAAGAGTCATCGAGATTGCTCCGATGAGAATAATCGCAAGAAATTGACCGATGTTCTTCTTCAAACTTCTAAATCCAATCTTTAAGCTGAGAAGAGAGATTGATTTTTTCTTTACCATTGGACATCCTCGGGTGCTATCGGATTTTCCTGGATCGTGTCACTCAAAATTTTTCCATCGGAAACACGGATGACACGAGATGCGATCTGCGCGATAGATGAGTTATGTGTGACGATGATAACGGTCTTGTGATACTCCTTTGACACAGAGTAAAGCAGAGAGAGAATCGATGCGCCTGTCTTAGAATCTAAGGCACCAGTCGGCTCATCGCAAAGAAGTAAGGTCGGATTTTTTACCACTGCTCTTGCGATAGCGATTCTTTGTTGCTCTCCACCGGAAAGTTGAGAAGGGAAGTTATTGGCTCGCTTCTCTAAACCGACAGAAGCTAATACTTCTTTCGAGTCGAGCGGATCATCGCTTAAACTCGCCGCCAATTCAATATTCTCTAGCGCAGAAAGATTCGGCATTAAATTGTAGAACTGAAACACGAAGCCGATCTGTTTCCGACGGAAAAAGACAAGCTCATTTTCACTAAAGGAAGAAACGTGACTCTCATTGACAATATAATCTCCTGAAGTAGAACGATCCATTCCTCCTAAGATGTTCAACAATGTGGATTTTCCTGCACCAGAAGCACCTAAAACGACGACGAATTGTCCTTCTTCAATATCGAAAGAAACATCGTCTAACGCTTTGACTTCATTCGACATTCCTTCGTTGTAAATTTTCGACAGGTGAGAGACGTGTATTCCATTCATATTTTTTCTTTCCCTTTTGACACTATTTTAGCACTTGGGAAGAAATCACCGCATTGTTATTGTATTTTTGCTACATTTCACTCTATTTGTAAAAGAATTAACTCTATTAGAAACAACATCATTTCTTCGGGCAAAACAAAAAAGAAAGAAAAGGCATGTCACGAAGAACATGCCACGAAAAGATTCACAGAGATGCAGAATATAATCATTCATTATTTTCACCTTTTTACAAATTCTATGAAATACGCTAATGAGATAAAGCCAAATTAATTTAGTTGAAAGTTGTCGATATCAGATTAAGAAATCGAGATTTAAAAGTATTCATCGAACCAGTTGTCAGCCGAAAATGTTACGTATGAAAGACTTGAACCATAGCTCAAAAAATAAAGAAAAAGCATGTTCTTCAGAACATGCCAATGAATCAAGGTGGTGGCCCAACGCAGGGTCGAACTGCGGACACCAGCATTTTCAGTGCTGTGCTCTGCCAGCTGAGCTATCGGGCCAAATCGCTCGTAAGAGCTTTGTTATTTTATCAAACATAACAAATAGTTTCAAGGGAAATTTTTTTCATGTTCAGTAATCCATTGATTTTTTCGATGAATCGTTTGTGATTCTCCCATTGATCTCGAAAGAATTTTGTTCAGACACATATAAAAAATATTCGAAAAATGTATCGATATAATTTTCAATAAAAGCATAAAAAATAGACAAAAATCCTAATATTTATTCAAAAAACAATTATTTATACCAAAAAGGCAGTTCATTAGAGATGATATCAATACATCAAAATATATCGAAAAATGTTTTGATAAATGTACTGATAAAATCAAGTGCAGTTATGACAATATTTTCGCTTTCTTATCTTCCCACAACAAAAATACAGGTTCAAAATTCTATTTAAAGTCCCTTCTATTTTTCATAAGTCTTTATTTTTGAAGTAAATATTTTTCTTTCAAAGAAAGAAAACTCATATGCTGTGTTAAAATAAGTGGCTATGAAAAAAGTGATTAAACGCTCTGTCCACGATATCGTCGATCTTCTTTTGAGAAAAGGTCACCTCGACACGAGGATTTTTAATCAAGCATCGATGAATGAAGGCACAAGGCTTCACTCCCTATACCAGTCAGAACAAGGGGATAATTATCAAGCTGAAGTATCCCTCTCTGAACAATTTGACTGCGGTGATTTTGTCATTGCTGTCAGTGGACAAGCCGATGGAATTTTCCAAAAAGAAGATGGGACATATTTTATCGAAGAGATTAAAACTACAGTGGATGATCTCTCAAATTTTGCAAAAGATCACAATGAATGGCACTTAGGGCAAGCGATGTTTTACGCCTACATGTTTGCAAAGAGAATGAAACTTGAAAAAGTTGGCGTTCTTCTCACTTACATGAAGCAGTCAAACTATCGGATTCGCAAGCAGATTGAAAAGGAATACACATTCTCTGAGCTCTCTGACTACATCAATTATCTCATTTTAAAATATACTCAGTTTTTAAAGAAAGTCGAACGGATGAAGGATGAGAGAGATGAATCCTGTAAGGATCTTCTTTTCCCTTATCAAGCATATCGAAATGGCCAGAAAGAGATGATTGACTTTGTCGCAAAAGCTGCTCAGGATGAACAAAAGATTTTCATCCAAGCTCCTACTGGCATTGGAAAGACAATTTCTGTTCTCTACCCCTTACTCTCCCGCTTTGGAAATCATCAAGCAGATCGAATCTACTACCTCACCAGCAAAAACGCGATCAAACAAGTGGCAATAGACACGATGAAGCTGTTTCACAACCAAGGTGTCAAAGC
>JALFLX010000040.1 GCA_022774485.1 Bacilli bacterium | reverse complement strand
GGCAGTTCATCGGTTTGATGGCATAGGGTTTGCCATCGACTTTGGTGATATACATGTTCTCCTTGTATTTCTTCCAGTGTCCGGAAGTTTCCCAAAGCTCACGGGAGAGCATTTGCGGAGTCTTAAGGAAGGTGTATCCGTATTCCTTGGTGAGAAGATCCCAAAGGAATGACTCTAATTCGTGACGGATGATCATGCCGTTAGGAAGCCAGAACGGAAGTCCAGGTCCGTAGTCTGAGAACATGAATAAAGAGAGCTGTTGACCTAATCTCTTGTGGTCTGCTTCTTTTCTTTCCTCTAAAAGCTTGAGATAAGCATCAAGTTCTTCTTGAGAGAAGAAAGCGGTTCCATAGATACGGGTGAGAGAATCGTTCTCTTTGTTTCCTTGGAAGTAACAAGAGGAAGTAGACATGATCTTGATGGCCTTGATGTCTTTTGTGGTTCTCATGTGGGGGCCTAAGCAAAGATCCATGAAATCGCCTTGGCGATAGACAGAAAGGGAAGCTCCTTTCTCGTGAAGCTCTTCGATGTGGACTGTTTTGTATTTCTGCCCTTTGAAGAGCTCTAAGGCTTTTTCATAGCTGACTTCTTCTCTGACAATGGGCTGTTTCTCAGAGATGATTTTCTTCATCTCGGCTTCAATTTTCGGGAAATCCGCTTCAGAGATCGGCTTCGGGAGTTTCATATCGTAGTAGAAACCGTCTTCTGTAGCAGGTCCATAGGCGAATTGAACGCCAGGATAGAGGTGAGAAATCGCCTCTGCCATGAGGTGAGCAGCGGAGTGGCGGAGCACTTCAAGCGCCTCTTTGGATTGTTTTGTGACAACTTCAAATTCACAGTCGCCGGGTAAGACGCTGTTGAGGTCAAAGAGTTGACCGTTGACTTTTGCGCAGATTGCTTTTTCTCCTAAGGAGAGGGCAATCGCTTTTGCAGCTTCAAGAGCCGTCGACCCATCTTTTATCTCTTTGATGGAGTGATCGGGTAACGTGATCTTCATAATATTTATAAACCTTCTTTCTCGGTTGAGTATTCTACTTCTTCAATGCGTGCCAGGCAAGAGTGGCTGCTGCCATAATTCCGACATCCTGGTCGAATTTTGCACGGACTAATTTGATCGGTTTAAAGTGCCAAGGAGCGATGTAGGCGTTAGCGACTCGCTCTAAGTCTTCAAAGAAGACATCAGCAGATTTCATAAGGCCGCCAGAGAGGGCGAACTGATCGACGTTGAATAAGAGTTGGAGATTGGCGACAAGCAAACCTAATTCTTTGATCCAAGTGTCATAGACACGGAGCATCTCCGGCTCTTTTTCTCTCACGCCATCGAAGAATCTCTTAGCGCAGCAGATATCGACACCCATAAGGTTTCCTAAACGAGGGATACCACTGCCAGCTAAGAGGGATTCAGCCTCATAGATTTTGCCGTTGAATTCTAACATCATCCGACCGGCTTCTAACGGGAGGTCAATCATTTCCCCTTTGTGGATGACACCTAGTCCGATACCGGTAGAGATGGTGATGAAGATAGAATTGGATAGACCTTTGTTGGCTCCGTATTCTGCTTCGACTAATGCGGAGCAGTTCGCGTCGTTTGCAAAGAGGAACTTCGCATTCAGGAAATGCTCTTGGAATAAGGAAAGGAAATCAAATGATTCGATTCCTAAATTACCAACTCTGCCGACCTGATTGTCCTGGACAACACCGCACATGGATAAGCCGATGGAGGGTACTTCATCCAAATGGGCTTCTTCTTTCACCTCATCGATTAAGGAGAGCATGGTGGAGAAAAGCTTCATCGGATCGTTTGCAATAGTAGGAATTCTTCTGACTGCGATGATGTTCATCTTTTCATCGACTGCGGCAACGCGGAGATTGGTTCCTCCGCAATCAATAGCAATGACTGGTTTCATAATTCATTATCCTCATTCTCTTGTGTATAGCTATCGTGACTTCTCACAGTTAACACCTTCATAAAGTTCGTCTTTCCTGCGCCGACAGGAGTGCCTCCTGTCATGATGATGTGACTTCCTTCCTCAATGCCGTAATCTTTAGCAATCTTGAGGGCCAAAACTTCCATCTCTTCCGTAAACTGCGGAACTTTTCTCGTGTGGTAAGGATAGCAGGCATAATAGAGCATCGTGTGGGTGAGGGAATCAAGGTCAGAGCTGACAACGAAGACAGGGCAGATCGGTCTCGTTCTTGAGATTCTGACACCGGTTTGTCCGGAGACAGAGAAGCAGATGATGAGTTTCGCATTGATTAAGATAGCGGTGTCGCTGACTGCAGCAGCGATCGCATCATTGACTCTCTTGTTAGAAGTTTCAAAGGCTTGATAGCTTGAGCGTTCGTAATTGAAGTGCTTTTCGACTTCTTTGGCGATTCTTGTCTGCATGTTGACAGACTCAATCGGATATTCACCGCTGGCGGATTCACCAGAGAGCATAACCGCATCGGATCCTTGTTCAATCGCCCAGGAGACATCGGAGACTTCCGCTCTAGTCGGGAAAGGATTGTGGGTCATGGAGTCGAGCATCTGAGTCGCTGTGATGACAGGCTTACCGTATTTGCGACACTTTTCAATCATGTAACGCTGGTAAGTGGGAACTTCTTCCGGCGGGATTTCGACACCTAAGTCACCTCTGGCGACCATGATGCCATCGCTCGCTTGAATGATAGAGTCAAGATTCTCAATCGCCTCGGTATTCTCAATCTTAGAGATGATCAGAATATTCTTTCCACCGTGGGCATCGAGAAGAGAACGCATGTCGCGGATATCTTGCACAGAGCGGACAAAGGAGGCGGAGATGAGATCGACATGATTCTCGCAGCCGAAGATCAAATCATCTTTATCCTGCTTTGAAAGATAAGGCATGGTGAGGTGAACACCAGGGCAGTTGACACCGCGTCTATCTTTGCAGGTGTGGCGGTTTTGAACTTCGCAGACAAGCTCTTTTGTGCTCTCATCTTTCTCTTTGATGACAAGCTCCATGTTGCCATCATCAAGGCGGAGAATATCGTTCACTTTGCAGTCGTGATATAAATTCTTATAGTTGACGCCGAACGCTTTGTTCGTTCCAAGCTTCTCTACTCCCATGTAAATGCGGACAATATCACCTTTGTTGAAATCTGCTTTTCCTCCCTCAAAGCAAGAGGTGCGGATCTCAGGACCTTTGGTGTCTAAGCAAATAGGGATGATAAGATTTTCTTCTCGTTCTATCTCACGAAGTGTTTCAATCTTCTCTTTTTGCTCTGCATGGGTGCCGTGTGAGAAGTTGAGTCGCATGCAGGTCATGCCGCTTTCTAGAAGCTTCTTCATCGTCTCTTTATCTTGGCTAGAGGGACCGATGGTGCAGACGATTTTGGTCTTTTTGTCAATTCTATAATTCATAGGTTGTCTCCTTTGTAAGAGGTATAAAGTAGAAAATATCAACCGGAAAATATTTTATCAACAATTGCCTATAAAAGAAAGGTTATATATTCATATATATAAGGCAAATCGATGAAACGCATTGATCGCTTCTTATTGATGAATTTTTAAGAAGAAGTCGCTTCTTTTGTAATCTCAATGAGTTTTGGAATTAAGGGAGTTAGTTTTGAATCCATCATCGTTTTGACCTTTTCAATGTTTCCCTCTTTAAGCAATTCTCTAAGCTTTGTCGCATTCACTTTGATTTTATTTCTTGTGACTTTGTACAAGGTGATGCTTTCTTTCACTTCCTTTGAAAACCAACGCTCACATTTCTTTTCTTCTCCAAAAAGAAAACAGTCAAGATCAGGTGCAATTTTTCTCGCTTCTGAAAGTAGGTAATCACCCCAACCTGTGACATCGCCGAGACCGAGATCTTTTAGCGGAGCGATTTTGATTCTATCTCCGTATACTCTCTGTAGCATCTCTTTTCTAAGAGAATAGGAAAACGGGTTCTTATTTGTTGATTCTTCCTGACTAGACCCGATTAAGACTAGAACAGAATCAGAGATAGATAATGCAGTGTTTATCAGATATTGGTGCCCGATGTGAAGCGGTTGAAAGCGACCGAGAATAAGGGTGGTTCGGAATTGCTTTTCTTGAGTAATCATTAGAAAACTAACTCCTTTGATAAGAAGGCATTTTCTGGAGCTTATGAAGGTTGTTCTTGTGAAGTCGATCGATTTTCTCTTTGAGGATAGGGCTCTCTATCTCTCCTGTTCTGATATAGCGATCTAACACTTCATACGTGAAGCCAAGCTTCTCTTCATCGCTTTTTCCGCTCATTCCATCTTCTGGTGTCTTCTCGACAAATTTGATTGGAAGTCCAAGTTCTTTTCCAAGGTCTCTCACTTCTGTTTTTGTAAAGGAACTGATGGGTGAAAAGTCGCCTGCAGCATCACCAAACTTTGTGGAATAACCGATGTAATCTTCGCTGAGATTGCAGGTGTTTGCAACTCTTCCGTTGACATATGCGCTGATTCCATAAAGAACTGTCATTCGAAGTCTTGATGGGGTGTTTGTGTAGTAACAGTCACAGTTTGATAAGGAGGTGTCAAGCTCTTTTTCAATCGCTTCTGTCAAAGCTTGATAAGTATCGCGGATATTGATGACAAGTGGTTTCAATCCTAAGAAATCTATGAGTTCATACGATACATCAATATCGTGCTGTGTTCCGTTTGGTATCAATACAGGAACTACTCTTTCTTTTCCTAACGCTTTCACTAAGAGGGTGCAGACGACAGAGGAATCGGTTCCTCCAGAGATTCCGATGACTGCTTTGCATCCTTTGCCGTTCTTTTCAAAATAGTCTTGAAGCCATGCGATCACTTTTTCACTTTCTTTCATAATGCACCTCCTTGTGGTTAGCATTATTGTAGCGGAAGTCTTTGTTGAGTTCTATCTTCAAAAAGAAAGAGCGAAAAAAAACGAATAAACTCAGATGATTTTTGGTATAGTAAATACGTGCAATCTTTATGACCTTATTTGAAGAAAACGCAATTTATTCCATTCAAGCCCCTTTTTCTCTCTCTTCCTTAGATGAAGAGGTTCTTTCTCTTCTTTATCTTCCGATTTTGAAGAAGAACGGCTACTCTCTCTACGAGTCTCTTTTGCGAAGAGAGTCTTTTTTAAAGGAGAGAAATGTTGAACTTGTCTCTGACCTTATTTCTGACTTGGGGATGGAAAAGAGCGAATTCCTCAAAGCGAGGGAAAGCTTAGAGGCCATTGGTCTATTGGAGACATATCGAAAAGAGAGTGATGGTTTTGTCTCTTATCTTTATAAAATACTTCCTCCGGCAAGCCCAAAGAAATTCTTCTCCGATATTCTTTTAAAACAGCTTTTGCATCAGGTGGTGGAAGAAAAGAGATTTATCGCTTTGAAAGCTCACTTCCGCCTGAATCAGAATCAGATCAGCGATGGTTATATCGAACAGTCTGCAAAGTTCCAGGATGTGTTTTTCCTTGAGGTTAAAGAAGGTGATATCACTTCGAAAGAGGATAATGTCGAGCTGATTGATAAGCGCTATAAAGAAATCTATAAGCTCGATGAGGAACTGTTAAAACAACAGCTTTCTTTTGAGCAGGTTCCTCTTGATGTTTATCTTGAAAACCATGATCCTATCATCGAGATTGCAACTCTTTACGGATTAAAGGAAGAGGAAGTAGCAAGATTGATGAAGCAGAGCATTTCTTCTGATCATGTTTTCTATTTAGATGAGTTTAAGAAGTCCTGCCGTGAAAACAATATCTTCCAGCAGTCCACCTCAAAGAAAGGAAGTGCGGCTTCCTTAGGAAAGAAAGATCTCTCGATGAAGATTCAAACATTCAATGAATCTACTCCTCAGAATTATCTTTCTTG
>JALFLX010000140.1 GCA_022774485.1 Bacilli bacterium | reverse complement strand
ATCAAAATCATTCCCGCTCCTGACTTCCCTACCGGTGGCATCATCGATGATGTCAAAGCGATCAGAAGTCTCTATGAGAGCGGTTCTGGCTCTTTCTATCTCTACGCCAAAGCGTATGTCGATGAAGGCGAAAACACGATTGTCATCTCCGAGATTCCCTATGGAACGGTTAAGAAAGACTTCGTGGCAAACCTCGCTAAGAGAAAGAAAACCGACAATCTTGACAACATCGAAGAAATCATCGATGAATCCGCGCGAGATGATATTAAAATCGTCTTACAGATCAAAGACGGCGCCTCTCCTTACGATATCCTCAATTACCTCCAAAGCAAGGGAATGCTGCGCTCCACTATAGCCTGTAACTTCTTAGCGATCGACCATGGACATCCTCGCTCCATGCCACTTCTTGATCTTCTTGACTCCTTCCTTGACCATCAAAGAGACGTCTCAAGAAAAGCGTTCGACTTTGACTTAAAGACAGCCAAAGACCGCTTAGAGATTGTGGACGGCTACAGAAAGTGCTACTCCCTCTTAAATGAAATCATTGAAAAGATCCGGAAATGCTCTGGCAAAGAGGGTGTTAAGAACATGTTGAAGGCGGATTATTCCTTCACAGAGAGACAGGCCGAAGCGATTGCCATGATGCCTCTTTACCGCCTCTCTAACACCGATATTGTCGCCTTGAATCAAGAATATGACTCGCTTACGAAGAATGTCATCCCTCAGTTAGAAGAGCTCCTTTCTAACCCCGATAAACTCGATGAATCCATTGTCGCCATTCTTACTGAGATCCGCAAGAAATTCTCTATCGCAAGAAAGACACAAATCTTAGAAGACAAACAGTCCTTTGATTCCGTAGACACCACCAAACTCATCGCCAAAGAAGATGTCTACATCTGTTGCACCTATGATGGCTATGCCAAAAAGACCTCTGTTAAGTCTTATCAGGCCTCGATGAAAAACGCCACCGAACAAGATCCCTTCAACCTCCCCAAGATGAAACCAGGCGACCACCTTGTCTATTCCGGTTTAGCCGATACACACCAAGGCTTATTGTTGTTCACAAACACCGGTAATTACGCCTATGTTCCTGTCTACATGCTCACCGACTTAAAGTGGAAAGAAGAGGGAAAACACCTCAACAACATCATCGCCTTAAAAGCCGAAGAGAGGATTGTCAAAGCCTTCTTAGTCGATGAGTTTAAAAAAGGCATCAATGTCGTTCTTCTTACCAAAGAGAACAAGATCAAGAGGACAAGCTTAGAAGAATTTGTTCAGACAACCATCACGAAGCGCCCTATTAGAGCCTGCAAGATGGGCTCCAAGAGCGATAGCCTTGTCGATGTCACCATGACTACTGGAAACTCTGATGTCATCGTGGTTGATAATTTAGGAAGATGCTCCCGCTTCCACGAGAGTGAAATTCCGTTAGTCTCCACCGGTGCAATCGGAGTCAAAGCCTACTCCGCTGGCATTGAAAACGCACCTTTAGTCTCTGTCCTTTCCCTCTCGAGCAAAGAAGTTTCCTTGCTCCTTGTCATCTCTTCTAACAGAGGCGCAAGACTCATCAAATCCTCAGATATTGAGACATCCACCCGTTTAGGACCCAAAGCAAACCTCATCAAAGTCCTCAAGAAGAACCCCTGGAACATCGTGACAGTGGAGAAATTCACCCGTGTCAAAGGCAAGAAATCCTTCGCCTCAGTCACCACGGTCGAAAGCTCTGTCACCTGTGACATCGACTCTCTCTCCCCCATCGCCTTAGGCGCTGAGATGAGAGAAAATCTCTCTTCCTTAGGAAAAAATATCATCATCGGATATAATGAATTTGGAGAGGTCATCAACAAAGACACCTTAGTTGAAGAACCAGTCGTCCAAAAGATTGAAAGAGTCAAAGTCAAGGCGGATGATGTCGACACCCAATTAAACCTCTTCGACCTGTTCGAACGAGAACAAAACAAATAAAGGAGGACATGTATGTTTTTCCACAAAAATAAAAACAGCGGTGTGACCGCTGAGATCAGAATCAAACGCTGCTACGGATGCGGCGCGATCCTTCAGGATCAAGATCCCAATGAAGTCGGCTATCTCCCCAGCGAGAAATTTAACAGCGACGAAGAGACTCTCTGCGAGCGCTGCTATAAGCTTCGCCACTACTCAAAATACAAAGCTACCGGAGACTTCTCAATCGACTACGTCACCATCCTTTCTCACGCCAAAGAAGAGAACGCCTTAATCTGCTATGTCTTAAACTGCTTCAGCTTAGAAGGCTCTCTCTTAAAAGGGATCGGAAAGTACTTCTCTGACAATGTTTTAGTTGTCTTGAACAAGAGAGATTTGCTCCAGAAAAATTACGACGAAGAATACCTGAAAAAGAGAGCGAGAAAACTCTTAGAGGAAGAGAATATCACCCCCAAAGATATTATCATCACCTCCTCCGGTTCTAAAAACAGCAACATCGACCTCTTAAAAGAAGATATCGAGAAGCTCAGAAACAACAAGAGCGTCTATTTTGTCGGCGCTTATCAGGTCGGAAAATCCTCTTTGATCAACTCCCTTTTGATGAACTTCTCTAACTCCACCGAGAAGATGATCACCACTTCTCCTTACCCTGGAACCACCTTAGATGTGATCTCTATCCCCTTAGATGAGACTACCTTCTTATATGACACTCCAGGCATCTATAACTCCTCCTCTATCATCAGCTTCTTAGAGCCGGAAGTTGTCAAAGTCATCCTTCCAAGAGGTGAAGTCAAACCCGAAACTTATCTTTGCAAAGAGGGACAGTCTTTCCTCTTTTCAAACTTCTGCCGCTTTGATTTTGTCGAAGGCGACAAGACAAATTTCACCTTCTATAAATCCAATGATTTAACGCTTCAAAGAGCAAAGATCAACAAAGCTGATAGCCTCTTTGCCTCGTTGGCGGAAAATGTCAACCTCCAGGCGAGAACCGAGAAGATCCACAAGCTCGATGACATGAAGAAATATTCCTTCACCGCCTTAGACAATCAGCCAGAACGCATCGTCATCAAAGGCTTAGGCTACATCGAATTCTTAGGCAAAGGACAGAAGATTGACGTCTATGTCCCGCTTCCTGTTGAAGTCATCCAGGAGCCTTCTAGCCTGTGAGAATCCTATTTCTCTCCGCCTTTGATCCTTTGACGAATTCTCTCGAGCAATTTTTGCTTGACCCTTGCTCTTATGTAGACTCCTCTTCCAGTGTTGAGATTGCTCTGATTCAAGAAGGAGAATTATCTCCTCAAAGCAGAGAAAACCTATTATCTCGTTTTCCGCTTGCTAGAAAGACAATTTCAAAAGCGGAAATTTCTGAACTTTCTCTCTGCTATGACTCTGTTGTTGTTCCTGCGCTTGAATATCCGTTCTATCAAGAACAAATCGATCCGAAAAAAGTGATTCTTCTCGGATCAAATCAAGAGCGAAAACAGTATTCTTCCCTTCCTTTATGTAATATCCCCTCGGACCAAAGTAGAGAACAGCAGCTGTTAAAAGAAGGAAAAGCCTTCTACGCGTCAAAAGAGGCGCTAGAAGCGATTCTAAACGAAGATTGCTATTTCTTACCGAAACTACGAAAACGCATGAAAGAGAGCCGCTATTCGCATTCGAAACAAGTCGCCTTAACCTGCTACGACATCGCAAAAGCAAACGGCTTAAACGCCAACAAAGCGTTCTTGGCTGGAATCTACCACGATAACAGCAAAGATTATTCTGATGAAGTCCAGATTCAATATTTAAAAGAGCATCAAAGGGAGGTCTTACCTTGCCCCTCCTTTGCCTTGCATCAATTCACAGGCGCTCTGCTTGTCAAAGAAGACTTTGGGATCACAGATCCCTTAGTCAGAGACGCAATCGCTTGTCACTGCACCGGAAAAAGAGAGATGAACTCTTTTGAAAAGTGCCTCTTTGTCGCCGATAAAACAGAGCCGACAAGACCCTTTGAGACAGAACGAGAACGAAACATCGCCCTTATGAATATCGAAGAAGGCTTCCTCGCAGTCCTCCGTTCTCAAATCGACTACTTCAAGAGAAAAAATATTCCTTATTTAGAGCATGAGCTCACCAAAGAGATGGTCCAACACTATCTCGGAAAGGATTCCCTATGTTAAAAAAATCAGAAAAGAAGAACTTTGTCTTAGAGGACAAAGGAACCATCACTTCCAAAAGAGCACTCCATATCGCAGAGGATTTATCCTATAACTTCGGCGAGGATGTCGTCGTTTATGACGTCAAGAAAGTCTCTCCCTTTGTCAGCTACTATATCGTGGCAAGCTCCACAAGCGAACGCCGCTTAAGAGCGCTTGTACAGACTGCCAAAGAGGCTCTTTACGACTCCTATCAAGAAATTGACCACATCGAAGGAAAGAACGGCTCAGAATGGGTTT
>JALFLX010000122.1 GCA_022774485.1 Bacilli bacterium | reverse complement strand
CTTAGGCGAATATTCTATCACCTTCTCTATCCGTGGTTACATTAAACTGCGTGACTATTGGGATGTCTATTTCGCTATCAGAGAGCAGATTCTCTTAGCCTTCCGCGAGAGAGGAATTCGCATCCCGTTCAAGAGAGTTGTCGTCGAAGATTATCAGATGTCCAGAGAGCGTATCAACGCCTCTATTTCAACCATCGAAAAATAAAAAAGTTTTGCTTCGTGCAAAACTTTTTTGTTGTCTATCAGTTTACCAATCTCGAATGAATTATACGAAGTGCTTTCGCCTCTAAGCATTTAAATTAAGCCTTGTTGCGAATTCCTTTAAGCCTTCATCTGTGATGAGATTTTCAATCTGTGAGAAGGAGACAAACTCCATGTCTTCTAGGGCTTCTTCCACGGCGATCACGTATTCATCTTTCTCCATCTCAATGCCCTCCATGTGGCAGTAGAGGGTGTCTATTACATATCTTCTAAGACTAGTTAAGATCGCATTTTCAATCCAATAATTTATCTTGAACGGCAACTTGATTTTCTTTGCCTTTTTCTCTAGGATTGCGTAGGTTTTTAAGCCATCGATCTCATTGTGATAAATGTCGACAAAAAGCATGTCATAATCTTTTGATTTTTCAAGATAAGCGTAGGCGTTTTTGCACTCGATCTTGATTTTCTTTCTTACGTCTTCTTCTAGATGGGGTTCAATGTCAGAGTGATAAAGATCTATTACAGAGCGGTTTGCTTCGATGACCTTCACTTCAGTCACTTCTTTCTTTCTCGCAGCCATGTAGGCGAAATAACCTAAGCCTAAGCCGAAGGTGAGAACTTTTCCTCTCGCTTGTTCCAGCGGCTCTTTCATTGTCTCAATCTCAAATGGGGTGATGCTCATCCAGACTGTGTTCTTTTGAAGAAGGACAAGATAAGGAGTTTTTTCTTCAAAATAGGAATATCGATCTCTCTCGATATATCCATCTTCTTTTTCTGCATGTCCATAATCGAGCAAAAATCCTTCGTACGGTTCGAAATAGTTGAAAGCAATCTTGATTCCGTTTGTCGCTTTCTCTTTGATCTCATTTAGTTTTAGGGTGTAGGGATTATTGATAAAATCATTCCTGTCGTATGGGCGGAAGTCAAGGATATGGTTTTTCTCGATAAGGAACTGATCGGCTTTCTTTTCCGAATCAAGCTCGAGAAATTCCTGTAAGAGAGTGATAAAAGCATCCTTTGAGGATAAGCCAGTTAACATCAGTCTCTCGACATCATCTGCAGTGATTTGCGTATAACCATATTCCATGTAGTTGTTGATCAAGACAGTGCAATCGATATTATGATTCAGGACATCATTGAGTGCTAAGAATGAATCTTTCTCTTTTTTTGACAATTCAAATTTCATTGTGAGCGTGTTCCTTCCTATGTTTTCATGATAAACCACACAAAATAAAAATACTCTCTCTTTTTTTCGGATACACCCGGAAAGGTTGTCTTTTCACGCGCACGTGCGCACCTTTTATATAATATGTGTCTCAATTTCATGAAAAAATGCAAAAATTTGTTGACTTGGGTTTTGTCAAATAGTAAACTATATCCCGCTGAATGCCATTTCAGCCCGTATTGACGTGGGAAGTTGCGGAAACGCGGACGGCGGTTGTCAACGTATTCCGGTAATTCACACCGAACGGATGCCCGAACAAGATCTCGGGTAAAAGGAGGAAACACAATGGCAGAAAAGAAATCAATTCGTGTTCGTCTCAAGGGCTATGATCACAAAGTCCTTGACCAGGCGGTCAGCAAGATCGTCGAAGCCGCAGTGAAAACCGGCGCTCAGGTTGTCGGACCTATCCCGCTTCCTACTGAGAAACAGATTTTCACAATCTTACGTTCTCCGTTCACGGATAAGGATTCTCGTGAACAGTTCGAAATCAGAACGCACAAGAGACTCATCGACATCAAGAATCCGACAAAGCAGACAATCGACACCCTCAAGAATCTCGAGCTCCCTGCTGGCATCGATGTTGAGATCAAGCTTTAAAGAGAAGGAGAGGCACAGTTTATGAAATCCATTATCGGAAGAAAGATCGGAATGACTTCCGTCTTCGCGGAAGACGGATCTACTTATCCTGTCACTGTCGTCGAAGTGCTCCCGAACGTTGTCACTCAGGTCAAGACACTTGAGAAAGACGGCTATGAAGCTCTTCAGGTCGGCTATGAAGATAAGAAAGAAGCTCGTGCAAACAAAGCTGAGCTCGGCCTCGCTAAGAAGGCAAACACTGCTCCGAAGTATTTCTATCGTGAACTTGAGGGCGATGAAATCTACGGAAAGTATGAAGTCGGTTCCCAGATTGAGTGCACCTTATTCCAGGCAGGCGACATGGTCGATGTCACTGGCTTGAGCAAAGGTCACGGATACACTGGAACCATCAAGAGATATCACGGACACATCGGTCCTAAGGGACATGGTTCCGGATATCACAGACAAATCGGTTCCTTAGCCACCAACGGACGTTGCAACAACAGAGTCCACGCTGGCAAGAAGATGTCTGGACAGTGGAGACCCCAGGTGAGAACAGTTCTCAACTTACCGATCGTCGCTGTCGATGCCGAAAAGAACTGCATCCTCATTAGAGGATCGGTCGCTGGCGCTAAGTACTCTATCATCAAGATTAAGAGCACTGTTCGCACCGCGAAGAAACCGTTCGAGGTCTCACCTGTTGTCGATTACACCAAGGAGACTGTCGCCGAGGTCGAGAGAAAGGCTGCTGAAGCTGCCGCTGCGAAAGCCGCTGCCCAGCCGCAGAAAGCTCTCAACCCGATGAAGAACTCCAAGAAGATGGGTAAGTAATCGAAAAGGAGAATAACAATGGCTAACGAAAATCTTATTTGGCCGGTCGTCGATTACGCCGGCAACAAGGTTGGCGAAGTTACCCTTCCCGCCGACCTCTTCAACGCTGAAATCAATGAAGTTGTCGTTCAGAGAGCTGTCAGAGTCGACCTTTCTAACCGCAGAGTTGACACTGCTC
>JALFLX010000112.1 GCA_022774485.1 Bacilli bacterium | reverse complement strand
TCTGCTTTTTTAAATTGCTCGATTGTGTAGTGAAGACCGATCTGACAGTGGCCAGCATAGAAGTGAGCTTGCTTCTTTTTCAACTGAGGATAAACCTCTAATAGCTTCTTAGTGAGAGCTTCCACTTTTGTTTGATCAGTGGAGACTGGAAATTCTGGAAGCGCAAAGGATATCGGTTCTTCTTTGACAACGACATCGTTTGAAGTATTGTCTTGATGTTGAATTTCGATGTTGGTGAGAATCTCTTCTTTCTTCTCCTGATATTCGTGAATCTGTTTCTCGAATAAACCGCAAGAATATTCTAAGAATGGAAGTGTCGCATCGATAAAATACGTTAAATCCAAGGTGTCTTGCACTCTCTTTAAGCGTTTGAAATAAGAAGATGAGGTCGTATAGGCAAGAGATTCTAACGCCAAAGCAAAACCTGGGAACGAAAGGTCATTGACTTGTAAGAACATCTTAGCAGCTAAGCCGGCTGTCTCCTCATTTGAGAATTCAAATGGTTTGACGCTTAAGAAGAAATAGATGATTGTCAATGCTCGGAATAATAGGGGAATGTTCTCTTGAGATAAAAACACGAGCAAGTCTTCAAATTTCTGCTCGATCATCTCATGCGGACAAGGAGAGAGAGGATTGATGACATCGATTCTCTCGTCCTTTCGTAATGAGACTTCTCCGGAGAGATCTTCTCCTGATAAAAGGCGGTTGAGGTTATTGATTGTCTCTTTGTTAAAGTTTTTTTCTTGTAAAGCGTAGCGATATGCTTTTTGATAGGCGATAAGCGGGAAAAGAGAGGAAGAAGTGTTCTCTATTTCACCGGTTGCAATTTTCTCGACAGTGTATTCATTGCAGCTGATATTTTCAAAGAGAGCAGTTGCAGAGAGAGCATTCATGTTAACTTTCTTAGTTATCTCTTTCTGATAATCCGCGGGGAGTCTTATTGAATCGACATATTGTCGGATCAGCTTCACTTGAAGATTGTACGCTTTTGAGGTCAGACGATGAGTCAAGCAGACTTTGTAGTGACTGCTGTTGTTGTCTCTCAGCTCTGTTTCGACATCAAAAAAAGAACGGTAAGTGAGAACTTTATCCCAGATAGAAGAAATATCACCCTGATTATAGAGGGCTTGAACTTCTTCTTTACTCTGATAGTTTTCGTCGGTGAAACGGCGACCTTCTTCAAATTGATTCATATCGATCTTTTCTTCACACATCTTAGCACAGCAAAAAACGTATTTCCACACAATTACTATTTCATTACTATTTTTATCGAAAAACGCCTCATGAAGATGAGGCGTAATCCTTATTTTGCAGAATCGTCGACTGTGAGCATGGCGATGAAGGCTTCCTGAGGGACCTGGACCTTTCCAAACTCCTTCATTCTCTTCTTACCCTTCTTCTGTTTCTCTAACAGTTTCTTCTTTCTAGAGATATCACCGCCATAGCATTTCGCTAAGACATCCTTGCGGACAGATTTGATATCCGCACGGGCGATGATTTTGTTTCCAAAAGCAGCTTGGACGGGAATCTCAAACTGTTGTTTAGGGATGACATCTTTAAGCTTATCGACAACAGCTCTCGCTCGATAATAGGCAGTGCCTTTAAAGACAATCGTGGTCAAGGCATCGACTGCTTCTCCATTTAAAAGAATATCCATTCTCTCCACATCGCTCTTCTCATATCCGATCGGAACGTAGTCAAGAGAGGCGTATCCTTGAGAGATAGACTTTAATCTATCGAAAAAGTCGAAGACAATCTCACTTAAGGGCATCTTGTACTTTAACTCAACACGGGTTTCATCGATATAGACCATGTTGTCATAGATTCCTCTTCTGTTTTGACAGAGAGTCATGATATTACCGACAAAGTCCTTCGGCGTCATGATGTTGACATCGGCAAAGGGTTCTTTGGTCTCTTTGATTTTGGTCCGGTCTTTCGGGAAGTCTGCTGGGTTTTGAATGAACTGAGAAGTGCCATCTGTGAAAGTCACTTCGTAGACGACAGAGGGAGCAGTGCACATGATATCGAGGTCGAACTCATCCTCGAGTCTCTCCTGGACAACTTCCATGTGAAGAAGTCCTAAGAAACCACAGCGGAAGCCAGAACCTAAAGCGAGAGAAGTCTCTGGCTCATAGACCAAAGCGGCATCGTTTAAGCTGAGTTTTTCTAATGCAGCTTTTAAGTTCTCAAAGTCTTTGTTATCGCTTGGATATAGACCGGCAAAGACCATCGGCTGAGTCTTTCTAAAACCTTTTCTCGGTTCTACTTGTGCACCTTCTAGTGTGATTGTGTCACCGACTTGAACGTCTCTGATGTTCTTGATCGAAGCGGCTAAATATCCGACCTCTCCTGCTTGGAGGCAATCCACTTTCTCTTCTTTAGGAGTGCGGATACCTAATTCAGTGACTTGGTAGACATTGCCGTTTGAGAGGAACTGAATCTTATCTCCGACACGGATAGTGCCTTCGAAAACACGAATTAAGACAATGACACCGCGATAGGAATCAAATTTTGAGTCGAAAATCAACGCTTGAAGAGGACTTGTGCGATCACCAGAAGGGGCGGGGAGGGATTTGACAATATGCTCTAAGAGTTCCTCGACACCGACACCGGTTTTAGCGGAGACTGGAATCACATCATCGGGATCGATGCTCAAGGTGTCAATCAACTCTAACTGACAGCGTTCAATGTCTGCGCTTGGCAAGTCGACTTTGTTGACAACGGGGAGGATTTTTAAGCCGTTATCAATCGCGAGATAGCCGTTAGCAAGAGTTTGAGCTTGCACGCCTTGGGTGGCGTCAACGACTAAAAGAGCGCCTTCACAAGCACCTAAGGAACGGCTGACTTCATAGGTGAAGTCGACGTGTCCTGGAGTGTCAATCAGGTTAAAGAGATAGGTCTCTCCATCTTTTGCCTTATATGTGACATTGACGGCGTTTAACTTGACAGTGATTCCTCTTTCTCTCTCTAAATCCATGTCATCTAAAAGCTGAGGCTGAAGCTCTCTTAGCTCAACCGCGCCTGTCTTTTCTAAGATTCGGTCGCAAAGGGTAGATTTTCCGTGATCGATGTGGGCGACGACACAGAAATTGCGAATATGTTTTTGATCAAAGTTCACGGTTTTTGTTCCTTCCAGAATTGTCGTAACTGCATTCTCAACTGCGAGGGTGAGATAATCTCTATTTTATCAGGATAGAGCTCATTTATGATAGTCCGATATGGAGTTTGACGGAAACGAGAATCGATATAGAGTATAAAACCTCGATCGTTCTCCGTGCGGATGACACGTCCTGCCGCCTGCAATGTTCTATTGATTCCAGGATAAGTGTAAGCGTAATGAAATCCTTTTCTTGAGTCAGCGTCTTCGTTGTCGTAGTACGCTTTGATCTGATCGCGTTCAAAGTTCACTTGAGGGAGGCCAGCTGAGATGATAATCGCACCGATCAGACGATCTCCGACCAAATCAATTCCTTCAGAGAAGACACCACCTAAGACAAGCAATCCGACTGTAGTTTTCTCGTTCTCGTTTTGAAAACGCTCTAAGAAAGCCTGTCTTTCATTTTCACTCATCATCCTTGTCTGGACAATGAGGTCAATCTCAGGATGTCCCTCTTGTTCAAAGAAAGAATAGAGGCGAGTGAGATATTCAAATGAAGGACAGAAGATAAAGTAGTTTCCTACCTTTTGGCTGACTGCTGTTTTCACAAGGGAATAGACAGAAAAGAGAGTTTGATCTCGGTCTTTATAGCGGAGCGAGATTTGTGAATCGATGAAAACTCTGCGGTTCTCCTTTGGAAAAGGAGAGTCTAAGAAGAGAATTTTTTCTTCATCATTTGGATTTCCACCCAAGAGATCGATGTAATACTCTTTGGGGCTTAAGGTCGCGGTGAAAAAGGTTGTAGAACGGAAAAGAGATGTCCCATCTTGAATCAGCTCTCTAGAATCGAGATTTGCGATTCTCAAAGAGGTAATCTCATCTTTTTCGATGTGATAGTAAAGTAAGAACTGCTCCGGCCTCTGATCGACAATCTCAGAGAGGAGGACAAAGGAGTTTATCAGGTAGAAGAATTCAAGCATCTCATCTGTGATCAGGCTTGTCTTGTTTCTTAGCAGGGACTTGAAACTATCAGCAGCGCTTGTGAGATGTGAGATAAGGTCAAAAGGAAGCTCACTTGTGACCATAATTCCTTCCTTGTTCACATTCTCCTCTTCGATGTTGATGCTTTCAAAATCTTTGATTGCTTTCTTCAATGCGTTCTTGAGTGGATTGAATTCTTTGTAGATACAAAATGCGATACCTTTTTCAATGGACTCTTTCACAAGCGTGAGAGAATACATATCTCTCACACGGTCTGGGAGATTGTGACATTCATCAATCAAGAGATAGCTCTTGGTCTCTTTTATGTTGCTCTGCTCTAAAGCAAGACGGTCTCTATAATCGAAAATGTAGGAATAATCCAAGACAAGAGTGTCACAATAGGCGGATAGATCAAGCTGAAGCTGGAATGGACAGACAGTATTTTCATAGGCGATTTTTTCTATCACTGCTCTATCAAAATAGTCGTGATATTCTAAAGAATCTAAAAGCAGCTCGAAAATCTTGTCATAGTAGTATTGAGCAAAAGGGCATTCTTCCGGGTTGCAGTGTCCTTTTTTATCGTTGAAACAGATGTTTTCCTTGCTTGTAAAAGCAATTGATTTTG
>JALFLX010000079.1 GCA_022774485.1 Bacilli bacterium | reverse complement strand
ATTATTCTTGATGGTCAGGCAAACACATCCAATATGATGTGTGTCAGCAAAGCAAGATTAGGTGATCTTGTAGGCTTTTTGCCAAAAACAGATATGAAAAAAATTGATGAAGCAATTGCTAAAACAGTCGGCCTTATGGGATATTACGCTGATCTAAATAAACGATTGGATGATAAATTGCAATATATTTCAAAAATAAAAGAAGAACGTAATAGAGCACAGGATGAACTTGCTGAACTAAGGAAAATTCTTGAATTGTCAGATGATATTTCCTTGACAGAACACATTACAAAGATAAAAATAAATATTGACAAGGAGTAAGTGAACCAGTATTATATAAGTACAAAGAAGTCTTTTTCCGGAGTGAGAAAGATATTATTACTTATTCAAAGGAAAGGGGCTCTGGACGAGTTCCTTTTTACATTTCATAAAATTTAGTTTTAAAGCATATACTATGAACACAAAGTAGCTCTGGATAGGATATTCGGAGTTGTAAAACGGCGGAAATATCATTGCTGGTATTTCCGCCACTTCTTTTATAGATTATTCGCACTATTCAACCCATTCACCCAATTACACAAAATCACAATCGTCTCATAATTTACATTGATATATGCATGCCGCCTGCTACTCCACCGATGAAGATTCCACCGAATCCTTTTAAGTAATTATTCGGTGCTTTTTCAAAGTCTTCGTTATTCTTTGTGATGGTGCTGTTAAGAGATTCAATCCCCGCATTTGAGAGACGGACATGAATAGGAGAATCAGGAATTGTGACGATTCTGCTGTTTTCTTCATTCATCAATTCACCAGATTGAGGGCAGATATCTGCTTTTGGAGCTTGGACAGCAGCGAGTTCTTCTAAAATCGCGGCTAAGACATTTGGGAATTTCTTCACAAAGGATCCAAGGGTAGCACTACCGATGACAATCTCAAGGCCAAACATGGAAGGTTGAACTTGAACAAGAGAGATTTTTCTCGCGTTCATCTTGGCGACAAAATCGCTTTTCTGATCTTGGGATAAGTGAGTGGAGAAGATAAAAATCGGGCCGATTCCCATGGTATTAAGAAGAACATTTACTTCATAACCTTCAATGTGTCCGTAAGCGGAATTCTTTTCAAATTTAAAGTCATACTGAGATAAGAGTTCAACAATGCGTTTATTCATAACGATTCCTCCTTTTGAAAGATGAGAAAGTCACATTAGTCTTCATGATACCTTAACACTTATCATGCTTCAAGTTTTCGATGAAAAAACAACGTTTTCATTCCTAAATTTCAATAAACTATTAAAAAAACAACTTTGTGAAAAAATTAAGGATAATTTTAAATCCATAGATCACCACGTTGAAACACCGGCCCTTACTCACTATATGAAAGGATTAAGTCGATTGTTTTCTATTGAAAACCGAAGGAGTATTCATATTTCTTTTGAGACTTCGTTATTGTTTCTCTTGAGATTGTATCGATCACGAGACATCTCTTGATATCTTGAATGAGAATAAAAAAACCCTATTTTTTCAATAGGGATATATTTTCGATGGTGGCGGGGATAGGATTTGAACCTACGGCCTCCAGGTTATGAGCCTGACGAGCTAACCACTGCTCTACCCCGCGATGTATGCTGCCCTCAAAGAGCATGTATAATTATAAGTGCTTGTTTCTAGAATAGCAAGAAAATTTTATGATTTTCTAAGACTTTTCCTTCGTTTTGACCTTCTCGCTCTATATTTTTCATTATTTTAACGGGTATAATAATTCATATGAATCACAAGGGATTATTTATACTCAATTCATTCTACCGGCATCCGAGCAATCTCTATAAGATTGAGAGATTACAAGAGTGTTTTTTTAAATACGGAATTACAATGGAAACAAGAGATGCGCTATCTCTTTCGATGGTCGCATCCGGAAACTCTCTTTCCATCCCTGGAATTGAAGATTATGATTTTGCAATCGATTTAGATAAAGATATTTATCTTGCTCGCGCTGTCTCATTGAAAATCCCGATGTTCAATTCTTATCGCTCTCTGCTTTTATCGGATGATAAGATGTCCTCGATTTTAGCGCTATATCAAGCGGGAGTGAAAGCGCCAAAGACAATTTCCGCTCCGCTCTGTTACACGGAGAGGATTGATGAAGAAGTTGAGAATCGGTTTTATGATCTGTTAGAGAGAGAACTCTCTTATCCGATGGTTTACAAAGCGTGTCATGGATCCTTAGGAAAACAAGTGAAACTGATCTCATCCCGTAAAGAGCTTCAAGAAATGTACAGACTATCTTGCCATCAAGAACATCTCTATGAAGAGTATCTTGACGGTCATAGTGGAGATGACTATCGTCTCATCGTGGTTGATCATAAAGTAATCGCAGTGATGGAACGAAAAAATGAGCACGATTTCCGGTCGAATATCGCACTTGGTGGTAAAGGATATGATGTGACTGATTCGATTGAAGAGGTGTATAAAGAAGTTGCAATCAAGGCTTCTGAGGCGCTTGATTTGGATTATGCAGGAATCGATTTAGCCAGAGGGAAAAATGGGGAGCCGATTTTCTTAGAAGCGAATGGGAACGCGTTTTTCACCGAGGTGGAAAAGGTGACACATATCGATATTGCAAATGAAGTTGTCAAGATGATTATCAATCGAATATATCAAAAGAAATAGTGGAACCATAGAAGGCTCCACTATTTGTTTTTAAGCTTTTTTCTTCTCGGCTTTTTGCTGTTGCTGAAGTTGCTTCAGCCTCATTTCACGCTCTTTCTTTCTCTCTTTTCTTCTCTTCTTGACACTGGCAACTTGGACTTTTCTAAAGATGACAAGGCCGATGATCAAGAGGATTGCGACGATGATAAGAATGTAGGCCCAGAGCGGGAGAGCAGTGTTTTTGACATGCTCCCACATGGTGATAATCTTCTGGTTCTGTTCGCCGAAGTCAGCCATGACTGCAAGGCCGGGTAAGAGGGAAGCGTCTGGGTATTGAGTATCGAACTGACGGAGGTAACTGTCACCGGAGATGTAGAAGGTCGCTTCAGAGATGTCGTGTTCTTCTAAGGTGTTTGACTCTCCGCTTGCGAAGAAGTAGGAGATGTCCTTGCTGTAGGCGTAGTTATAGATGTCTTGGTTGTATGTTCCATCTTCTAAGTAAGTGAGATCAGGGATGTCTTCCATGTCGACTAAATCGTAATCATCTAAGAGAGCATCATTCATCTCTTCACTTTCTTCATCGAAGCGGATATCGTACCAGGATTGGACCAATTCGAGGATTGCATCGCCTGCGATGACAGGGGTGTAGCCGATAAACTCCATGTTGATGGCAGCGTTCTTGGGCATGGAGAGGAAGTCGACGAAGCGCTCTGCCCAGATTTTATTTTTCTCGGAGATGGTCTTAGGCATAACCCAACCGTCGAACCAGATGTTAGCGCCTGTCTCAGGGATGGCGTATTTTAAGAGAGTGGGGTTGAATCCTTCTTCGTATTCCTCAGTCTCTTCATCGTAATGCTCGTCGTTGTACTCATCTGCCATATCCATCGCCCAGGCGGCATCGCCTGACCAAGCGAGGTTGATAGCGAATTTGTTTCCTTGAGCCATGTCGACTTTACCGGAGTCGACCTCGAAGCCAAACGCGTTTTCGCGGAGCGTTTTGAGATCTTTTTCGACAGCGTTGATGGTCTCATCATCGCACATATTGAAGATTCTAGTGACCTCTGTGTTGTAAGTGTCAGCATCGATGACACCATTATTGTATTTGGTTTTTAAGGTCTGAAGTCCGTCGTGGGTGACACCATCACCGGTTGTGAAGTCATTGTTGTAGGTCATGAAGATACCAGCGGCGTAGGTGTCCCTCATGCTGTCTTTGATGGCTAAGAGATTTTGGTATTTCTCATCCCATAAACTCAGCCAGGAATTCATATCCTCATCCATCTCTTGTTGAGAGATTCTTTTAAAGGGAAGCATGCCGAAGGTGTTGTTGTAAAGGATACCTAAGGTTCCCCACATGTAGCCTCTGGCGTACTGGTTGACAATGTTTTTCTCACCTTTGACTTCGATTTCTTTGATCTTGTCGATGACAAAGGGGGAGACGTATTTGTTGTAATTGGGCGTGTTTGCTTCATCGAAGGGGACAACCATGTCCTTTGCAATCATCTTTTGGATGGTATAGTCACTCGGACAAACCAAATCAAACGATTTTCCTAAGTCAATCTGCGCTAACATGGTCTCGTTCGTATCGAAGGTGGAGTAGATGACTTCAACTTTCTGTCCGTATTTTTCTAAGCAGTAATCTTCGAACATTTTAACGAGATCATCTTCTTCCTCTTCAGTGGAAGTGTCATCTTCTGCGATGTAGTCTTCCCAGTTGTAAACGTTGAGGGTGATGGTATCACCTTTCTCTGCAAAAAAGACTTTTGCTCCCTGTACAGATGTCTCTAAGAGTCCGAAGCTGTCGGAAGCAATCAAACCGACACTTGCTAAAAACAAGGATAATTTAATCAAGCGGTGTTGGGACATTGAAGGTGTTCCTCCTCTTTGCATGCGTACCGATAAATTTCGCCTTGCTCTTCTTCGCCTGGATATTGACAAAGATAGAGTAAGATACGACAACGGCGAGGACAACTAAGAAAATGATGGTGGTCAAGGCTCTCATCTCCGGTGGAACAGCACCTTTTTTGATTTTGGCTTGGACTAAGGTGGAGAGAGTCTCAATCTGGCTAGTTCCAGATAAGAGACCGCTTCCTCTGGTGAAGGCAGTGACGATGAAGTCATCTAAGGAGAG
Organism: Bacilli bacterium; assembly: GCA_022774485.1. GTDB lineage: Bacteria > Bacillota_I > Bacilli_A > RFN20 > CAG-288 > Enterosoma. The sequence goes on along the minus strand of JALFLX010000079.1, from coordinate 9,273 downwards.
AGTGAAGGAGAGAAGAAGGCCGGAGAAGATGCCAGGGAGAATCTGAGGGAGGACAACTTTGTGAAGCGCTTTGGTCGGAGAACAGCCTAAGTCCATCGCCGCCTCATACATTGCCGGATCCATCTGGAGGAGTTTCGGCTTGACGTTGAGGTAGACAAAGGGGATGGCTAAGCAGCAGTGACCGATCAATAAGGTCCAGAAGGAGAAGATAGATTCCCCTCCGAAGAAGTTGTTTCCTAAGAAGACAAACATGACAGTCAAGCTCATCGCGATGACGATCTCAGCGTTGACAACCGGGATCTGATTGATGTTCTCAATGAAGGTCTTGAAGCCTTTTTTGCAGTAGTGGACACCGATTGCACCTAAGGTTCCGATGACGGTAGAGACTAACGCGGCTAAGCAGGCTAAGATCAAGGTGTTTCCTAAAGCTTTCATGATCTCTTCGTTCTTGAAGAGGTTGACATAGAGAGCGCCTGAGAATCCAGACCACTGACCTAAGAGCTGAGAGTCGGTGAAGGAGAAGACCATGAGATAAAGGATCGGCAAATAGAGGAAGAGCATGATGAGGTAAATGTAGCTGTACGCGAATATTTTCTTTACCATGATGCACCTCTCTTTTCTTCGCCGTTTCCTTGGAATTTCTTGGTGGCGAACATCACGATGAAGATGATGATGAGCATGATGAGAGACATGAAGGAACCGTTGTTCCAGTCCGAAGAGGAGAAGGAAAGGTAGATGGAGTTTCCAAAGAGCATGATTTTGCCTTCGGAGAGAGTATCTGAGATGACATAAGAGGAGATGGTGGGCATGAAGACCATCATGCTCGCGGAGACAAGACCGGGCATAGCCTGAGGGATGATGGATTTGGTAAAGGTCTGAATCGGGTTGCACCCTAAGTCTTTGGCGGCTTCGATTTGACTCTTATCTAACTTTAATAAGGTGGAGTATAAAGGAAGGATTGTGAAAGGAAGATAGTTAATTACCATGCCGACCATTGTGCAGAAAAGCGGATGTTGACCAGTGGTGGTTCCTAAGGCTTGTAAGACAATGGAGAGCAAGTCTCTTAAGGCACCGGTTCTCAAGACGAAGTTAATCCACATCGGCATGACAAAGAGCATGACTAAGACATAGTTGCGATTGAACTTCGGATTGGATAAGAGGTATGCCAAGGGGAAACCGATGAGAAGGCATAAGATGGTGTTGAAGATACCGATTAAGACAGAGATGAGCAAGACGTTGAGTTTGGTGGTCGAAGTGAAGAAGGAGGCGATCGCCTCTAAGCTGAAATATCCTTCGCTATCCGTGAACGCGTAGAAGACGATGAAGAGAATCGGGATTAAGACAAAGAGGACAAGGAACAGCGTGAAAGGGATCGCGAGCGATTTCCGCGCGATTTTATAACGCATAATCCTGGATATCTCCTTTCAAGCGGAGAGCGATGTTTTCCTTTGCAATTTTTAAACCGACAATATCGCCGACATTGTAGGTGTCTGGAGTGGAAACTAAGAAGTCTTCATCCGCTTCGCTTCTGACTAAGATGACAAAGTGGTCACCTTTGTAGACAGAGTTGATGACCTGACCGGTGATCTGAGCCTCGGAGGTATCGTCGCTGATTTCGATGTCAGTGGGTTTGACAGTGCAGACGACATCCGCATCAGCGAAGTCGTAGCTCTTCTTGTCGAAGAGGACAATTCCATCCTCATCCACTTTGGAGTTGGGGATGAGTTTGCTTAAATCGCAGTCAAAAGGAACTTCATCGATGTAGACCTTGTGGTTCTTTCCGATGTAAGAGTCGGTGTAGATGTTGATATCCTCTTGCTTGTGCATGAGGTGAATGCCATCAGGTTCGATGTTGAGGTAGATTGGCAAAGTAGCATCGTAATTATCGATGGATTGAGCTAAAACCTCATCGTGACCGACCATGATGACATACTGATAATGGATACCTTTGAAGACCTTAGAGGTAATCTTTCCTTGGATGTAGCCACTTGCAGGAACGTTGGAGAGCTTGACGTCTTCCGGTCTAACGACAACATCGACACGCTCGTTGATTGGGAATTCATCGAGACAAGCGAAGTTCGCGTTGAGGATACGGACGGTCTTATCGGCAATGACAGTTCCGTTGTAAATGTTGCTGGAACCGATGAAGTCAGCGACATAAGCGTTGATCGGCTCATTGTCGATATCTTCCGGAGAACCGATCTGCTGGATGACACCATCGTTCATGACAATGATGGTATCAGACATGGTTAAAGCTTCTTCCTGATCGTGAGTGACGTAGATAAAGGTGATGCCTAAACGCTTGTGCATTTCCTTGAGCTCAATCTGCATGTCTTTTCTCATCTTGAGGTCTAAGGCACCTAACGGCTCGTCTAACAAGAGGATGTCAGGCTCGCAGATAATCGCTCTCGCGATGGCGACACGCTGTTGCTGACCGCCAGAGAGAGTGGAGATATCGCGATCTTCTAACTCATCGAGATCGACGACGGAAAGTGCTCTGACGACTTTTTCATCGATTTCCTCTTCGGTGTAGTGCTTATATTGATAAGCTTGGACAGGATTGGATAATGTCTCGTCAAGTTTCTCTTGCAAGCTTTGAAGACGAGCTTCTTTCTCCGCGGGATCCATAATCTTGTCCTTTTGGATTCTCTTGATTTGAGATTTGTAGTATTTGACTTGGGACTTGTTCACCTTCATGACCGGCTTTCCCTCTTTGTCCATGAGAGGAACCGGGATTTTTTTGTTTCTCAAACCGAATGCGACATTGTCATAAACATCTAAGTTCGGGAACAGCGCATAGTGTTGAAAAACGGTGTTGATCGGTCTCTTGTACGGAGGTACAGGAGTGATGTCTCTTCCAGAAAGAAGAATATCGCCAGAGTCCGGAGTTTCAAAGCCGGCGATCATTCTCAAGGTTGTTGATTTTCCACACCCTGATGGTCCGAGCAACGTAACGAATTCGCCTTTACGTATGTTCAAATTCATCTTGTCGATGACGGTGTCGCCGTCAAAGATTTTGGTCACATTTTTAAGCTCGATGATGTATTCTTCACCATTTTGCTTTTCGAATGCGGATTCAGCAAGCTTCATTCTAAAAGCCCCCCTTTTTTACGCAAAAAATATAGAGGAAAATGAGCGAAAAAACAACAAATTTTTTTGAAATTTTTTTCAGCTGAATTTTCGCATCGACTTTTTTGTCGGTAAATTGAAAGTCCCCTATTTCCATTTTGTTTTGAAAATGTTGTTAAAATTAGTCATTTATAGTATGTGACAACTTTTTTATTGATATATAATTTTAAAAATGAAAAACAACGTGAAAAATCACGCGAAAATTTCGGCGAAAAACCGCGCGGAAAATCAAAGCGAAAATCAGGGGGCGTTTTGTGGTATATTATTGATACTTTTTTGGAGGTCTTTTATGAGGAAAATCAAACCGGAATCTCTGATCTTCGATATGGATGGAACAATCGTTTCCACTGTGGAAGATATCACCGATAGTGTCAATGTCGCACTGCTTCAATTCGGCTTAGAGCCGATCTCTGTCAAAGAGTGTATCCCCATGCTTGGAAATGGCTCTGTGATGCTCATCAAGAGGGCGATGAAAGGGAAGAAAGAGGAACTTTTCGATGATGTTTTCAACACCTATTATTCCTATTATCATCAGCATTACTGCGTGAAGACAAAACCGTATGATGGATTAATTGATGTTCTTTTAGAGGCGAAGCGGAGAGGAATCCTTCTTTTTGTCTATACCAACAAGCCTCACGATATCGCGCTTGAAGTTTTAAACCGCTGTTTTCCTAAAGACCTTTTCTCACTTCTTGTCGGCATCCCGTTAGGTGGGAAAGTAAAACCGGATCCTACTCCTTTTATCGATGCAGTCTCTTCCTATCATGTAGATTTCTCTAAGGCGTGTTATTTTGGGGATTCTACTACAGATATTGAGACAGCGACAAACCTTCATTGCGGTGGAATATATTCGGTCTTATGGGGCTATCAGAGCTTTGAGACACTCTCTTCTTTTCATTTGAAACCGACTGCTTATCTTGAAAATCCGAAAGAGATACAGCTTGTTCTCGATGAAAAATTGTGATGAGAACTTTGCAGGTTGAGGGAAGCTGTTGAATTCTTTCCTTCTTATCGATAAAATAAACACAATATTTTTTTGATATCTATTCTGTGATTTACAGGAGGTTTATCTATGATTGTTATCACGGGTCCATCCGCTTCCGGGAAGACGGCGACTTGCCTATATCTACAAGAGCATTTTGGAATTCGTAAAGTTGTCACACACACGACACGTGCGATGCGTGTGGGTGAGAAGAACGATGTCGATTACCACTTTGTCACAAAAGAAGAGTTCATGAAAATGAAAGAGAACGATGAATTCGTCGAGACTGTTTTTTATAACGGTAATTATTATGGAACTAGCAGAAAAGAAGTTCGTATCGACAAATGCATGGCAGTCGAGCTTGAGGGTGCGAAGACTTATAAGTCATTCGGAGACCCGAAGATTGTCTTGTTCTTCATGAATCTCGATGAGGAGACCTGTCGACAGAGAATGCTCCAAAGAGGAGATGATCCTGTCAAGGTTGAAGCGAGAATTCAGAATGATAAAGGCTCTTTCTTCTTGACCGATGAGATGGTGAAGATGATCGATGTCAATGTCGATACCAAGAAACATGACCTCGCCTCTGTCTCTCAGTTCATTTATCAGAAGTATCTTGAGATCTTAAAGCAGCGCGGCATCGATTTCGAAGAATCTAGAAATGATTGATTCAGTCCCCTTGTGGGACTTTTTTGAAAGTAAAAAAGCAGCGTTTTCACGCTGCGATTCAGTATGCGCGGATTTCGTTTAATAGGATATCTCGATCATCTTCTGGAAGCTCAGGGATAGACTGGAACTGATATCCGACACCGATGGTATATAGGTTCTTGCGGTGCTTGAGATAATTGTTGAAGTACTGGCCTCCATATCCGATGCGGCGGCGGCCAGAGAAACCGACTAAGGGGACAATCATCAAACCAGGGCGGTCGATGACGCTTTTTGGATCGTAGACAGGTTCTAAGATATGATAACGATCTTCGTGGTACTTCCCTGTTCCGTTGATTTTTTGAAAAACCATATCCTCCTTGCTGAGGATCACCGGGACGGCGACGGTCTTGTTGGCTTGCAGCGCCTTCGTAATCAGATAAGAAGTATCGATTTCATTACGGACAGGAAGATAAATATAGATCGTATCGAATTGTTGGAATTGCGGATGATTGAGTAGGTCTTGGGTCATCGTAATCGATGACTCTCTGATGACAGAAGGAGATAGCTGCTCACGCTTTGCGATAAGCTCTTTACGTATCTCTTTAATTTCCATACCCGCATATCATAACAAAGCTAAAAAATGTTTCAATATGAAAGAGCTTTTATGAAAAAAATAATATTTTGGCTATGAAATAATGAACATTTTGCATGTTATTATGTAGAAAATATTGTCAATGTTTTCTCGCTTTTTCTTTTGAAGTGACAACTCTATTTTCTTTTTGGTAGGAGTGTTTAAAACGGTGGAAAATTGCTACATATTTATATCGTCTCCTGTTTTCAAGTTGGTTACTTTTTCCTCCGGATTACAAAAATTGCGGATACAATACAGGCATGAAACGAATCGACCGGAATATTTTAGCTATCGATCTCAAGTCTTTTTACGCCTCGGTGGAGTGTCTCGACCGAGGGTTGGATCCTTTTTCAACTCCGCTTGTGGTCGCTGATGAATCAAGAGGGGATGGTACGATTGTTTTAGCAGCTTCTCCTTTCATCAAAGAGAAATATCATGTTCCTTCCCGCTGTCGGCTCTCTGAGGTTCCTAAAGACATTCCTGGGCTTATTATCGCGATGCCGAAGATGAAACGATACTTAGAGGTATCAGCCAAGGTGAATGATATTTACTTAGAATTTGTGAGCGAGGCGGACTTGTTTGTCTATTCAATCGATGAATCATTCCTAGATGTGACGAATTATTTGAAGAGAAACAATGACACTCCGAAGTCGTACGCGCAGAAAATCATCCGCCAGATCCGGGCGAGAACTGGTCTTGTTGTCACTGCGGGGATCGGGCTTAACCTCTTTATGGCAAAGGCTTGTATGGATGTGGAAGCCAAGCGGAATAAAGACTTCTTAGCAGAGTGGGACTACTCTTCTATTCCGGAACATTTGTGGACCGTAAAACCTTTGAGTAAGATGTGGGGAATTGGAAAACAACTTGAGAAAAGACTAAATAAAATGGGATTTTACACAGTCGGTGATATCGCCGTCTCTGATCCGAAGTTTCTCAAGCGGAAACTCGGCGTAATCGGGGAGGAAATTTACTATCACTCCTTAGGTTATGATGATGCTTTGTTGCAGGAATCCTACACTTCTCAAAACCATTCCTTGAGCGCAGGTCAGGTTCTCTTGAGAGATTATGAGCCCTCTGAGATTCCGGTTCTAATTCAGGATATGGTCATCGAGCTTTCTGATCGCATGATCGAAGAGGGGGTGACTAGCCGTGAGTTCTTGCTTTACTTGGGAGATAAAGAACACCAAGGATTCTCACTAAAAGCTTCTTTTTTCACCCCGACAAACTCTTTTGAAAAAGTAGGGAAAGATTTTATTCAGCAGTACTTATCTCTGATACTCCCAAAAGATCTTCTCTTCCGCACCATCAATCTTATCGCTCTTGATGTCTCTGAAGAGGGAGCGTATCAGATGAGTATCTTTGAAAATGCAGAGGAAGATTATCGGATTCGAAAGCTTGATAAAACGCTTCTTTCAATCCGAAAGAAATACGGCACAGAGAAGGCGATGCCTTGTTCGGCACTCAGCTTCTCTTCAACATTTATCACAAGACAAAATCAGATAGGAGGACATCACGCATGAGAGGAATGATGAAATGGCAGCCGTTCAAATCACTCAACGGTCAATACCGCGTGTTAGAGAAACACCGCAAAGAGAAAGTGAAGGTTGAAAAGCCAGAACTTTCTTCCGATGAAGTAGAAGATATCAACGCGATGTTAGTTTCTCTCTCAAGAGGGGATATCATCCGTATCCGCTTCTTCTATGACGGTCAGATTTCTGTTCGTACCGAGGTGTTTATATCCGTGGATGAAATCGATCGAATTATCAAATGTGAAGGCTCTATTATCTCTTTTGATGACCTGCTTGGAATTGAGCGGTGTGAAAAATTATCTTTTTGCTGAAAATTCCTTTTTTTGTACTCCAATATAAAGTAGGAGGCAGTGATAAAGTTTTTCTTTACTTAAAGTAATTATTCTATTATACTAACCACAGGTCTTTTTTCAGGACCATATACTTTCTTGCCGATTCCTGATGTAGAGTCGGCCGAAAGACCATAGGGAGGTATAACCGCATGAAAAATTACGAACTCATGTACATTCTCATGCCCGATCTTGCTGAAGATGCGATCAAAGCTGAAAATGCTGCGCTCCAGAAGATTCTCACCGACAACGGCGGAAAGATCACCGGTGTCAACGAGTGGGGTTTGAGAGGCCTTGCTTATGAAATCAAGAAGCAGATGAAGGGCTACTATGTCGTGGTCAACTTCACCGCTGAGCCTAAGGCTGTCAGCGAATTCAACAGAATTGTCGCTCTTGATTCCAAGGTATTGAGATTCCTTATCACCGTCGCTCACAACTAAAACCACAGAAAAGGAGAAAAAAGGATTATGGCTGGATTAAATCGTGTCGTCTTAGTCGGTAGAATCGTTCGCGATCCGGAGTTGAAGAAAACCACTTCTGGTGCTTCTGTCACTTCGTTCACTATCGCGATTGATAACATGACAAGAAATGGTGGTGATCGCACCACAAGCTACATCCCTTGCACTTGCTGGAACAAAACAGCGGAGAATGTCACCAAATACTGCGCCAAAGGCTCTTTGGTCGGTGTGGATGGCAGACTCAATCAGCGTTCTTATGAGGACCCCCGCAGCGGCGCCAAGCGCTCTGTTGTCGAAGTCGTCGCTGAGTCTGTTCAGTTCTTAGAAAAGAAGAGTGTCGCTGACGATGTCGATTCTTTCTCGCCGTCTGAGAGCGGATCCACATCGGATCAGGGTATCGCCCATGAGGGCATCGATGCTTCTGACGATGATATGCCGTTCTAAGCTTGGCCTCAAAGCTGAGCGGAAAGGATAAATCGAATGTTCCGTAGAGTAAAACCTCGCAAGAAAGTTTGCTATTTTACCAAGAATCACATCTCTTATATCGACTACAAGGATGTCGAGCTTCTCAAGAAGTACATCTCTCCTTCCGGAAAGATCACTCCTAGAAGAATCACTGGCACCTGCAGCAAATATCAGAGAATGTTAGCTGTCGCCATCAAGCGCGCTAGATTCATGGCTCTCTTGCCTTACGTCGCTGACTAATTATCAGAACAAAACGCCTCGGTCCACATCAACCGGGGCTTTTTCTTCGCCTATGAAAAGATTACAATATCATCATGATTAAAGCTTACAGCAAAGATTTACCATATTCTTACATCGAGGGATTCTTCCCGACATTTGAGCTGATTCAGCATAAGAGAGAGTCTTTAAAATGCGTCTATGTGAGCCAAGATGCGCTTTTAAGCGATGGTTATAAAAAGCTTGTGAACCTGCTTCCAAGCGATATGATTATCACTTCTGACAAGGCGTTTTCGATCGCGAAGACAAAAGAGAATGCGCATGTCTTAGGTGTCTTCTCAAAATTTGAAGATCATCTTGATCCAAATCAGGATCACCTGGTGATGGTCAACCCGAGCGATATGGGAAATCTCGGCAACGCGATGAGAACACTCTTAGCCTTTGGATGTCACGATTTGGCTTTGATTAAACCGTGTGCAGATAAATTCAATCCGAAAACAGTCCGAGCTTCTATGGGTGCAATCTTCAAGATTAGAATTCAAGAATTTGAGAGCTATGAAGCGTATTTAAGAGAATATCATCGCACCTGTTATCCGTTTGTCTTACAAAAGTCTACACCTCTAGCAGAGACGATATTTGTCTCACCTTGTTCCCTTGTGTTTGGCAATGAGGCGACTGGATTACCACCTTCTATCTACAACGAGCACAATGTCAGAATCGAACAGTCTGATGAGGTGGACAGTTTAAATTTGACCACTTCGATTGCAGTGGCGCTCTATCAGTTGAAGATTCAGAAAAACAGATGAAGAGAAAAGCACGATGAACAATGTAGTACACCGTGCTTTTTTTGAAACTAAATTCGGAAGAAGAGGAGCGAGAGGAGGAAGAA
>JALFLX010000060.1 GCA_022774485.1 Bacilli bacterium | reverse complement strand
CATCAAAGAGTCTCCATTCGATATCATCAGTGTCGAAGATGGAAAGGTAACAAGCAGTCTCTGGTTTTGTGGGATCAGCATCGGGGCAGAAGAGAGTTTGATTTCCGCGTCCATCATAGGCGGTGAGTACAATCTTAGAGTTGTAGAGGACTTTTCGATTGTAATCATCTGAGATATTTCCGTTCTCATCTTTTAAAGAGTCATAATCGTAAACCGTGTCTGCGGGTCTGATTCCGTTTGCGTATTCCCAAGGATGTGTCTTTTTATAATCTTCTAAGCATCCTTGATCGTAATAATCATCCGGGTTACAGGTCGCATAGGAACCGCTCGGTGTCTCCGCTGTTGCAGGCCAGTTTGCAGCGTAGACAGTGGTTTTCATTCTTCTTGAGGCAGAGGCGGATGAGGAGTAGACCTGAATGGGAACAGAGGGTTTCTTTAAAGAAGAGTCGTTGATGTAATCAGCATTTTCATCGTAGGGGATGTAATCGATGTTGGTCGCTGAGATGGAGCGCTGGAAGAGAGTAGCTTCTTGTCTGACATTGTAGCCATCGACAGCGATGAGCGTGTCTGGATAGTTATCCCCGTAGTGATTGATTTTTCCAGCGTTGTATTTGTTCTCCTCTTTGAAAGAGAGGAAGTCTTCATGATCTAGCATCGCATAGCGAAGGAGCGGATATTCGCTGACATCCTCATAGAGGTTCCAGATGAAGGTATCATCATCTGTTCCGCTTGAGGAAAGCCAAGCGGTGTCGATAACAGTGTCAAAAGCGAAGCCGAGATCGATAAAGTTGGTGTTGAGATAGACCGATTTGGTGCACTTATCACTTTTTAAGAAATCTAAGAATTCTTGTGAGTAGTTGACATCGTAGAGCTCTTTTTCTTCTTCCGTGAGAGAAAGGATGTTCTTATAGCCATAGGGAATATCATAATCGCTCGCGTAGACTGTGTAGCCGTTGTCATCGGTTCTATAGGGATATGCTTTCGGAATGGAGTTGGTGGTGAAGTTATCTTCGACACGGTTGACAAGATAATATTTTGTCCCTAAGAAGGTCTCTAGGTTCATTCTTCTGTTGTAGATACCCATCGACCAGTTGTGATAGCCGTGCGGGATACGAGAACGATCTAAGAAATCCTGTGCTTCAAAGGGGTAGACAGAGTGGAAGTCACTCAGTCCTGAATATCCTTCTCTGAGCGGGACATTGGAGTTATTTCTTGTGGCGGTGGTGTTGTAGATTCTGTAATAATCCTCTCCACCTTCTCCCTCTTTGAGAAGCTCGACAATCTTTGTCTCTATCGGATAGTCTTTGTTCTTGCTGATAGAGGAAAGCCCGTGATTATAGATGGTGACATTGCACATGCAGATGACATCGATCGACATCAAGATTAACATCGGGATCGAGAACTGACGTTTGTGGAAGAACGGCCTCATCACACCGTAGCAGATAGCTAACCAGATGGCGTTTAAAATGATGAGGATCATTTTTAAGTCCCACTGGGTTCCATTGAATCTGCTCGGAGTCTGATCAACTTCATAGATGATGAGATAACAGGCACAGACATAGAAGATAGAGACGACAAAGAAAGATAGGTCAAGATAATATCTAGGAATCTCTCTTCTTCTCTCGATTGTTAAAACATCATAGAGAACCATGAAGAAAATCGGAATGATGAAGAACCTCGCATAAGGGACTGTAAATCCGGAGAAGAGATAGAAACCAAAGGGAGTTAAGCAGAGGAACGAGACTAAGATGACAGCGATGATATGAGAGATTTTCTTTCTGCGGATTGAGTCAAAAAGACCGACAAAGAAGATCAAAAGAAGCGGAGTAGTCGCGTAAAGAGAACCGGCGAGATTGTCGTAATAATTGACATTGAGAAGGTTTGAATAATAACAGTCATCTGACATGAACAAGAAGTTTAAAAACGGAGTGAGCTGATTGTGCGATTTATCCGAAGAGAAGACAAACACATTCTTTAAAAGCTCTTTAAGAGAAGAAGAGGAGAACAATGTCTCTAAATAAGAACTCTCCGTGACACGGGGCATGCTTGTTGCTGTGACCATGCCAGGAAGTAAAACAAACATTCCTAACATCACCGCGACGATAAAGGAGAGAATACCAGTCCCAAGTACGGACATATTCTCATCGTAGTGTCTCTTGTTGATGGTTTGGAAATAGCGGAACATCGCGTAGAAGAAGAGTCCGAACATATAGACGACGAAGAAGAAGTAACTTGTCATCGCGACTAAGAAGATGCCGACTAAGAAGTGACGAGGATCTCTTTCTTTGATGATGCGTTCTATTCCTAAGAAACAAAGTGGTAAGAAAGCGACAGAGGAGATGAAGTGGAACCAGATGTAGCACATCGAATAGCCGGAGAAAGCAAACGCTAAGGCACCGATGGTGCGGTTGAGATTAGAAATTCTAAACTCCCCTAAGAACCAGTAGAAGAACATACCGGCTAATACCATCTTAGGGACAAATTCTAACCCTTGAAGGACAAGCAACCAATCTCTTGGAAACGGGAGTAAGATCAAGAAGAACGGATCGAAGAGATAGTAGAACGAGTTGCCACCGACATTGTCCATGCCTAAGAAAACACTTCGATCCCAAGCTGGGAAGACACCGGTTCTAAAGAAGTAGTGCCAGTCATCATATCCATTGAACAAGAAAGTCATCTCTTGGAGAGAGTAGTCGCCGCTTAATGGAACAGTAAACCCGTTGTTTAACCATGTGTATGCAAAGCAACAGATTGCAACAATGGTGAGAATATAAAAGCATCGCATGGCATCAGAAGGTTCTTTGAACGCTTTGACGATTTGCTTCAGTTTACTCTTAAGCCACTCATATGCGCTGTGTGTCAGGCTGAATGCAGTCTTTTTGATTCCAGTGAGATCCATGAGGCATCCTTTCTAGACATTCATTTTATCATAATATAAAAAATGCTGTTTCTTATCTAACAAAGATATAGTAAAAAAATATCAAGAACCACATCTATAGTCTCGAATCTCTATCCTGATTTTTATGTAACCGGTTACTTTTTCAAAGAGGATTTATTTAACTGAAAAATTTTATCTTGTAAAAGCGTTTTCATATGAGCTATAAACATAAGAACGGTGTGAAAAACAGGGAAAAATTGAAAACTATAATGGTTAAAAAGTCTCGTATTTATCGGGCTTTTTTACTATTTTATGTATATTAAACGAATTCATGAAAAACCGCGTAAAAAAGTGATGAAAAAAATGTTGACATATCCTCTTGTAACCTTTATATTGTTGTCGCTTAGGGAAAACCAAAGCACCTGAAATTGATAATAAGTTCCAACATAAAAATTCCTTTTGCTCTCTCCGTTATGCCTCAAGGGTGTAACGGAGTTTTTTTCATTTATTTACCCTTAAACTTTTGATGCTTAGATATATCTTTTGAAATACATCCGTGTGGTACTTCATATCTCTGAGTGAAAAAAGTTTTTTAACCTATTCATCATTCTCTTTGTTATCCGTTTTGCTACCTTGATGACATCATCGATGGAATCTGTTGATCGAAGACTCTTTTTGATCTTGGCCAAAACACGATAAGAAAAATCGCTCATATTTATCGACTTTTCAATCTCACTTAAAAATACATGTGCCTAAATCAATTTGAAGGTCACGATACAAACTATCTATTACTTAATAAATCGAAGCATAAAATCAGAAGCGCCAATTATTGTAAATCCATTTTCATCTCGCATTTCAGATATGGGACTATTAATGACAATTATTTTTTGGATTTGATCGTTGAGAGATATATAAGGTTTTATTTCTCTTTTCTTCGTTTTTTCATCCGAGTAGTTGTCACACACTTGTATATAATACATTCGATTGCCCCGCACAGCCAAAAAATCAACTTCCAGTGATTTTCTTGTTGTTTTACCATTCATATCATTTTCGAAAGTATCAAATGTTCCGACACTTACTTTATAATTATTGTAGATCAATTCATTGTATATAACATTCTCAAGCGTTTTTCCTGAATCATGATAAACAAAGTTCAATCTAGCATTTCTTAATCCGGTATCAATATAATAGTATTTTTTTGTCGAAGTAATAATCTTCTTTCCCTTTAGATCATATCTAAATGCTTCAGATAAGATGAATGAATTGATAAAAGAATTAATGTATGAATTTACTGTGTCTGAATCAATTTTATGATTCGTTTTTTGCTTATATAAACTAGCAAGCTTCTCAGAATTGATTAAATCCCCAACACAAGTTGATAACATCGTACATATTTCATCCAAAGCTTCAACTTTCCTAAAATTATTTCTATCAATTATGTCTTTGATATATGTTGTTTCAAATAAATCTTTTAGGTAATTTTCTTTTTCGATTCCATCCTTTAAAACTGCTAGAGGCATTCCTCCATATATCATGTATTCAGTTAAGGCCTTTGTTTCATCGATTTTTTTATAATTGTAATATTCTTCATAAGATAAGGGTTGCAATCTAATATTAGTAGCTTTATCTCTGAATTCCGTGACAATATCTGTTGAAAGCATTTTGGAATTAGAACCGGTCACATATAAATCGATGTTATCTAATGATGCTAAGTCCAGTATTACATCAACGAATGAAATTATGTTTTCATCTTTTGATTTTGCTTTAACATGCTCCCCCTTTGTTAATGCAGGATTCACAATAGAATATACTTCTTGTATCTCATCGATAATAACGTAATTGATTTCAGTAGACTTCTGTGTAATTCCAACAATATGTTCGTATAAATATAGTGGATCACGATAATAGGCGTTCGACACCTTAGTCAAATCTAAATATATAATGTTTTCAGATTTAACGCCTGACGATAATAAATGTTCTCTATAAATATAATTTAATAAATACGATTTCCCACATCGTCTTATACCAGTAATGACCTTAGGGAAGCCATTGTTTTTCGCTTTAATTAGTTCGTTTAGGTATTTTTCTCTGCAAATCATTTTAATCGCCTTTTTTGTGGAACTCCACACTTTTTCCGATTACATTATAACATTAATTATCGAACTTACAAGAAATCTATTCGGAAATTTTGTGGAACTCCACACTTTTTCCGATTTCAGTCGGAAGAAATTAGAATAAATGAGCGTTGCTTTGTTTTTAGGCATTGCAAGATAATCGACACTTATGTAGTAAGCACAGAGAACGCCTTGCTAATGAACGAAGATAGGTATCAAGAGAACTTGATGCGAAAAACTGCGTTTTCCTTAAGGGTAACATCCTAGAGATGTAAACAATTTCAAAGAAATTAGCTGTGCATCATTGATGTTGAAATATAGATATGGAACTTATCTCACGCTACCACTTGATTTAGGTCCGTTCAAAATTTGTGGAAAAGAAACAAGGTAAATTTGTAAAGAGAAACCGCTTCAGTTTGAAACATCTATCGGAGTTATATTCACAATGGATGAAATATCGGTATCGCAGATGTAATCTAACACGAAGTTGATGGCAGCTTCTTTGTTGACTAGCAGACTTTTGAACAAAGGAAAAGGAACGGAGTAGCCTACTTTAATCTCTTCAAAAGTGGTATGATTTTCTTTGGAGGTGATGATCATGAAACAAGAATACAGCTATGGTGCAGTCGTCTATCGTGTCGATCATGGTGAAATTCAAATCCTCCTCGAATTTATGAACCAAGGGCATATTTCTTTGCCGAAAGGTCATATTGAAGCAGGTGAAACTCCTGAGGAATGCGCCAAGCGAGAAATCAAAGAAGAGACAGACTTAGATTGTGCGATTGACACTAGCTTCTCTCACACCATCTCTTATTCGCCTGTGAAAGGCGTGAAGAAGGATGTCACTTTCTTCTTAGCGACACCGCTCTCGAATCACATTAAACCTCAGATAGAAGAAGTGACTAAGATCGTGTGGGTCAGTTATTATCGAGCGTTGGATCTTTTGACACACCGCTCAGACAAAGAGGTTCTCAGGGATGCTATTAAGCACATCGAGGAGAAGTTGAAAGACAAGTGAAGATATTAAGGATCGTTTCTAGATAAAGGAGACGATCCTTTTTTTCACAAAGAAAAATTCAATTTGAAAAACAAATAGAAAAGGCGGGGATTATTCCTCGCCTTCAAGTCCATCTTTAATCATCTTCCAAAGTAAGTCATCATCGATTTGGAAGACTTCTTGAATCTTTTTCCAAGTCTTGAAACTACCAATCTTTCTTTTTTTCTCGATCATGTTGTAGTTTGCAACAGTGATGCCGATCTGTTCGGCTGCCTGTTGCTGCGTGAGCGATAGTTCCGTACGAAGCATTTTCAGCTCATGCTCTCTAGAAGAGAATTTGTGTGCTCTTTCCATCAGTTCCTCTTTGCCTTTCTTTGATTTCCGCTGAGAGAGAAAAATTATTTTCTCTAGAAACGTGATTTTCAGCTATTTTTATTTTACCACAAAATTACATATGGTAAAGAATAACCCTTTATTTCTTCACACTTTTTATCATATCTGAAAATCAAAAAAGAGGGAGGCCCCTCTTTTTTGAATAATTATTGTATTTAGTTGATAAAAAATAAATTTTTTAAGAAAATTTGAAACAAATTAATTTTGTATACCAAGATATTTTTTGTTGCAATTTTCGATTGTTTTTTGCAAGTTTTCTTCATCTACCTCACTGTTTAATGTGATAATAACTATGTTCTTCTTGCGATTTGCTTTAGCGCTTTTTACTTCTGGCAACTTTTGTAAAGCTTCTTCAACATGAGCTTCGCAGTGCTCGCATTTCATCCCTTCGACACCGATGGTGATTTTCTTATTTGACAATGTCACTTTTCTGTTTCCTTTCTGTCTTGTCTAAGAGCTTATATCCAGCCTTATCAACTGCTTTCTTAATTTTATCATCTGATACCTTTTTCGGATTGATAATCGTGCAAATTCCACTCTGATAAGAAATGGAAATCACTTTGATTCCAGGAAGCTTTTCCAGTTCTTTTTTCACGTGAGACTCACAGTTTTCACACATCATATCAGAGATTGTTAACACCTGTTTTTCCACCTCTTTCTCTTCTATTTGTCTTCGCTTATGACCGTGGAATCGATAGAGGTTGATTCTAAGCGCGTTGGTGACAACGGTAATTGAACTTAACGCCATCGCAAGTGCTCCCGTCCATGGTTTCAGTTTTCCTAAACCTAGTGTTGAGAAAGCGCCCGCTGCGATTGGAATCATGATTAGGTTATAGAAGAACGCGAACCCTAGATTCTCTTTGATATTTAGAATTGTGTGACGAGAGAGAAGATACGCTTTATAAGCATCCATCAGAGATGACTTCATCAGGATGACATCTCCAGCATCGAGCGCAATGTCAGATCCGGAACGGATTGCAAGGGAGCAATCGCTAGCGGTGAGACTTGGCGCATCATTGATGCCGTCACCGATAAACATCACTCTTCCCTTTTCCTTCATCTCATCGACAATCTTCTTCTTGTCTTGAGGTAAAAGCTCTGCTTTCACCTCATCGATATGTACTTTCTTCGCAATCGCCTTTGCAGTCTCATTATGGTCTCCAGTGAGCATGATGACTCTCAACCCTTCTTTTTTCATCTTATCGATCGCTTCGATGCTGTCTTCTTTGACAGTGTCTGAGATGGTGAGAGTTCCGATTAATTTCTGATCGAGGAAGAAGAACAAGACTGTCTTTCCTTCTTTCGCGTGAAGGTCACTTTCTTCCTTTGTTTTCTCATCGATCATGTGGTTTGCTTCCGCTTCTTTCTTTGAGAGTGCAAGAATCTCATGATTTTGATAATATGCTTTGACTCCAACTCCAGGAATAGCAGTGAAGGAATCTAAGGGCAGCAAGGAGATAGAAAGCTCTTCTGCTTTCTTCACGACAGCTTTGGCAAGCGGGTGTTCAGATAACTTCTCTAACGAATATGCGTAACGGAGGAATTCCTTCTCATCGATCAATGGGATGATATCCTCTACTTCCATCTCTCCTTTGGTAATCGTTCCTGTTTTATCTAACAAGACATAGCGGCAAGTTCCTAAAACCTCAAGCGCCCTGGCGTTCTTGTACAAGAAGCCGTTTTTCGCACCGACACCAGAAGCGACCATGATTGAGACAGGGGTTGCTAATCCTAATGCGCAAGGACAAGAGATGACAAGGACAGAAACTGCTCTTTCAATGGCATAGCTTAGTACTGTGACATGCTGATTCGCTTCTACATACCCTTTTCCAAAGAGCATCCAGAGAATAAATACGAGGATTGAAACTCCGATTACTGCAGGAACAAAGATTGCAGCGACTTTATCGACAAGGGCGGAAATTTTGAGCTTTCCAGAGCTTGCTTCTTCTACCATTTTGATAATCTGATGCAAGGTCGTCTTCTCGTTGACCGCTGTGACTCTGACTTTTAAGGCGCCGTGTTGATTGATAGTCGCCATGCTGACTCTATCTCCAGTTTTCTTATCGACAGGGAGAGATTCTCCAGTGAGCATCGATTCATCGACAGAGGAATTTCCTTCTTCGATGATACCATCTGCGGAGAAACTTTCCCCCGGTCTTACAAGGAGTAGGTCATTCTCTCTTATCTCAGAAGCGAGTTTTCTAACTTCTTTTCCATCCTCTAAGACAGTCGCTTCTTTCGGAGCGAGATTGAGAAGAGCTTGAATCGCATTTGTGGTTTTTCCTTTGCTGTATTTCTCAAGGTATTTTCCGATTGCGATCAGAGTAGGGACCATACCGGCAGTCTCAAAAGAAAGATTCATCGAAGTCATCATCACGTGATGGAATTCTTCCTGATAGGCTTGATTGGCCATCACGAATAATAAAATAAAGGAATAGAGGAAAGAGACAAGACTTCCTAAACTCACCAGCGTGTCCATGTTACAAGTGCCATGGAACAGCGCTTTGATTCCAGAGACATAGAACGGATATTGAAGAAGCATGATCAAGAGAGATAAGAACATCGAAGTGAAGGCGATATAGAACGGGTTCTCTAGAAACACTCCAATCGGCCAATGCCAAGAATCCTGCATCATATATCCCATCGAGAGATAGAAGAGCGGAATCAATAAGAGGAAAGAAAGAATCAAGCGGATCAATGTAGAGTCTTTCTTTTTCTCAACTGGTTTCTTTTCTTTCGTTTCATCTGATAAAGAGGCTTCATATCCGCTGTCATATACCGCTTGAATGATTTTGTTTTCATCACAAGGTTTTTGATATGAGACAATCATCTTCTCTAACAGAAGATTGACAGTCACTTCCTCAACGCCAGGAAGCTTTTTCACTGCTTCCTCAACATGGTTGACACAAGAAGCACAGCTCATCTTACCGACATGAAATTCTTGTTTGTTCATAAGCTACCTCTTTTTTACCTGACTTATCTTAGAAGAACAACCGATTTTTCGCAACGAAAAAGCTCTCAGGTTTCCCTGAGAGCTCTGTGTTAACTTCGCTTAGAACTTGCGGTTTGCGAAAGCTTTAAGACCTAAGTATTCGGCGCTATCACCGAGCTCTTCCTCGATGCGGAGAAGCTGGTTATATTTGGCCATACGATCGGTTCTAGAAGCGGAACCGGTCTTGATCTGACCAGCGTTGACAGCGACAGCTAAATCAGCGATGGTGGTATCCTCAGTCTCACCGGATCTGTGAGAGACCATGCAGGTGTATCCGTTTGTCTGAGCGAGACGGATCGCATCAAGAGTCTCAGTTAAGGTGCCGATCTGGTTAACCTTGATGAGGACAGAGTTAGCGACATGAGAGGTGATACCCTTCTCAACGAACGCCGGGTTGGTGACAAAGAGGTCATCACCGACAAGCTGGATCTTGTCGCCGAGTCTCTTGGTGAGTTCAGCCCAACCTTCCCAATCGGATTCGGCAAGGCCATCTTCGATGGTGATGATTGGATATTCAGCGACGAGCTCTTCCATGTATCTAATCATTTCTTCGGTGGTCTTGACACCTTCGCCGGACTTCTTGAGGTTGTAGACACCGTTGCCCTCATAGAATTCAGAGGAAGCGACATCCATACCTAAGAAAATCTGCTCACCGAGCTTGTAGCCAGCGTTAGCGACAGCTTCCGCGATTAAGCTGAGAGGCTCTTTGTTTCCGTGAGCGCAAGAGGGAGCAAAACCGCCCTCATCGCCGACACCGGTCTCATATCCGTGAGCCTTGACAACTTTCTGGAGCGCGTGGAAGCACTCAACACCAGCTCTGAGAGCCTCATGATAGGTTTCAAAGCCAGCAGGGATGATGAAGAATTCCTGGAAGTCGACAGTGGACTGAGCGTGGGCACCGCCGTTGATGACGTTCATGCAAGGAGTCGGGATGACTTTTGCATTGGCTCCGCCGATATAACGATATAAGGGCATGCCGAGAGAATCCGCAGCTGCGTGAGCAACAGCGAGAGAGACACCGAGGATCGCATTGGCACCGAGGTTCTTCTTGAACGGAGTACCATCCGCCTCTAACATCGCTCTGTCGACAGCGACCTGATCATAGGCATCTAAACCGATGACGACCTCAGCCAACTTGGTGTTGACATTCTCGACCGCCTTTAAGGTTCCTTTGCCGCAATATCTGGCTTTATCGCCATCTCTGAGCTCTAACGCTTCGCTCTCACCAGTGGAAGCACCGCTAGGAACGATAGCTCTTCCCTTGGTTCCATCCTCGAGTAAAACTTCGACTTCAACAGTCGGATTACCACGAGAATCAAGGACTTCACGACCATGTACATTAACAATCTTAGCCATTATATAAATCTCCTTTATTCTGACCGGAAGTATTTTATCAAAAAACGCATATTTTGTTAATAATAATATGCGCGTGAATAATGCAAAATGAGAGTGATTTTTCTCTTTTTGCGCAGTGCGCAAAAAGTGTGTTTTTAATTTGTCCTAACAGATTGCGTGTCGCTCATTTATAAAGGGAGAATGATTGTTTTGCCCTTTTTGAAATTTCAAAAGTAATTTTGTAAAGATGGAAAAAAACACAATTTTCTTTGACTTTTGATAAAATCAAAACAATGAAAGACAAACATCAGATTTTCAAACGAGTTCTTGTGATCTTTGTCGCCTTGTTCTCCTTGATGTTCGAGGCTTTGTTTTTCGGTCTCTTCTCTTTTTCTGACAGCCCCTATTCCGGAACTAAAAAACTGATTGATAGCACGATTGACTTCGGTGTGGGAGAAATCGGAAATAACACCATATCACCAACAGGGGAAGTCGATTTCTACTATGGAACATGGGTGATGTCACAACCTGACGAAAAGAAAACACCGATTCCTTTTTACTTCGGAAGGCCGTGGACTGGTCTGAAGCTAGAAGATGGAAACATTCTCTCTGGAGAGGGATATGGATCTTATCAGTTTCATTTCAAATCTTTAGCCCCAGGAACTTCTATTCGCGTTCGCAAAAAAGATTACGGAGCGAGTGTCAGAGTGTATTTTGACACAGAACTTTGTTATTCATGGGGCGTGTTATCAACCATGAGCGAATATGATATCAACAGTGGTGAGAACACTTCCTTTAAGCCATATTCTGTTCCAAAATCTGGTTTTGTCACAGTCACAGTGGAAGTCGGAAATAACGCCCACGGCGGTCTTCAAAATGCAGTACAGTTTGAAATCGGCGCTTCTTCTGGAAGATCGAGCTCGATTCGAGAAGCGGTTATTTTCTTTTCAGTAGGCATTTTGTTAGGTGCGATATTAACTTCATTATTCTTCGTCTTTGCCAATGTCAACCGTCGGTACTTCGCCGTGATTCTCTCGCTGTCTATCACCTTATTGCTTTATCTTTTCACCTCCTCCGATGGCGCTTTGCTTTTAATGCGTTTTGACATTTATCCAGATTTCTTCTTCTTTGAAGCAATCCACCACCTTCTCATCGTGACTTTCTTGGTCTTATTCTTAGCTTTACTGAAATATTCCGATGTTTATTTCTTGACGAAGAATAAGGCGAAGATATATTCGCTATCTTTTATGATTTCAATGTTTTTATCCGTTGTTCTTGATTTTACGAGCTTAGCAGTTTTATCAAAATTGGTTTTGATTATTCCGGCGGTGTTCCTCTTATTCCACCTGATATTCAACAGGACAAAATACTCCGGATCAAATGTCCTGTTCATCATTATTTACGCGATTATGATCGGCTCTGGGATTTCTGAGTTTGAGGTCAGTATTCTTTCAGGCTCTATTGTCTTTGACTCTTGTTTGGCTTTCCAAGAGATCATCATCAGTTTGCTTTTGTTGACCTTCTTTATCAGCCAGTACTTCCAGCTTCAAAAGACAAAGAAAGAGAATGAGATGATGTACCGCGAGAAGGTGAAAATCAAAGAAGATACGCTCAAAGGTGAAATTCAACCTCATTATCTTTTCAACACCTTATCCGCAATCAAGTCAGCCTATCACAGCGATGAGAACAAAGGACAGAAGATTCTTTCTCTCTTCTCAGAGAATATCAGAAATTCGTTTGATTCGATGAAGAAAGACTTGGTTCCTTTTGAAGATGAGATTGAGACAATCGAACGTTATGTCGAACTTGAGAATCTCAGGAGAGAAAAGAAGTTCAATCTCATTTTAGATATCGATTTTGTCGATTTCTATGTCCCGCCTCTCAGCTTAGAACCGATTGTTGAAAACTCGATCAATTACTCTCGAGTCAACGAAAAGGAAGATGGATTTATCGAGATCGCATCGTATTATGATGACGAGAATGTTGTCATCACCATCAGCGACAACGGCATCGGCTTTGATCCTAAGTTTGTGAGAGTGGAGTCGCTCGGACAAAGAAATCTCAAAGAGAGATTACAGCTCCATCTTAACGCTACCATTCAAGTGGAGAGCCAGCCTGGAAAAGGCTGCGTCACCACCATCCGATTCCCATATCAGGAGGTGGAAGAATGAAAAAAAGAATTGTATGGATAATCTTCAGCCTTTTGATTCTTCTTTCCGTCTTCCTCCCACCTTGTATTCTTCTGATCAATCATACCTCTGGCGCAAATCCTTATCTCGTTGAAAATGCGACCCTGAATTTAAATCAGATCGATTTGAGGAAAGAAAAGAACGGTATCTATTTCTCTGGGGAAATGGAGTTTTATTACAACTCCTGGATATGCACTGATGAAGAAGAAAAAGAAAAAGATGCGATGATCACCCTTCCTGGACGCTTCAACGAGCTCACAGTCGATGGGAAAAAATTAACGAATGATGGTTATGCATCGTATCGTTTCTACCTTGAGAATTATCGGCCAGGAAGCAGCTTTGCAATCACGACGGACCACTATTATTCTTCATTTAGAATCTTCTTCAATCGGACTCTTGTCGCCCAGAGCGGAACGCTCGGAAAGACAAGAGATCTTGATAAACCATCGATGAGAGTCATTAACAACAACTCCTATATCCCACATGAGAAACGTATCGAAGTGATCATCGAAGTTGGAAACTCGGGGCAAGGAGGTCTTGTTAAAGGACCTAAACTCATCTCAGGGCAGATTGACACCAATGAGACTAGAGGTGGACAGCTTATCCTTTTCTCTTTGATGGGATTGTTCTTAGCTTGTATCATCCTTCAGTGCATCACTACTTCTATCTCCTATGGAGCGAAGACTAGCGCATTGATCACATTCACTTCACTTTCCTTGTTCTTCAATTGGCTGTTCTCTGGAGAGGGTTTAAAGATCATGCTGTTGATCAACCCTTCGTTCTTGACATTCCCTTTGAATAAGACCCTCTCGCTTCTTTTCGCACAGCTCTTTATTCTCTTTGCTTTCCTCTTTGCATGGTCACAGAGACCTCATAACAAACAGCTGATTCCATATTCTATCATGCTTGGATTTTCTTCAATTTTTTCAATCTTAGCAATCTTGTTTATGCCGATGAAGTGGGGAGTTGTATTTCCGCTTTTATCGGTCTATGTTGCGCTCGGAATGATCATCATGTACATCCGCGCTACCAACAAATTCACGATGATTAATATCACCTTTATGCTCTTCTTCCTCTTAGTCTTTTCTGTCTTCCAAATCTTCTATTTCAACGAGTGGAATTTCTTCACGACAAATGTCTCTTACTCCTTCTCAATCTTATTGTTGATCGCCTATTTATTCATCTACTTCACCATTTTCTTCTCTATTTTCCGTCTCAGAAAAGAAGAGGAAAGAAAAGATAAACTCTTGAAAGAACAGAGCAATTTGAAGAACCTCGCTTTGAAAGAACAGTACAATCCGAACACCATCTTCAACACCTTAGCCATCTTAGAGAACTTCTACCGCAAGAACATCCAACTTGGTGATAAAGGACTTGACCTCTTGGCCAAAGATCTCCGTTATTCGATCAACTCGATGGAAAAGTCTCTTGTCCCATTCTCATCAGAGAGCGAAGACGCTCTCCTTTACAGCGACTTTGAAAATCTGAGAGAAGGAAAAGAACTTCCGGTCTTATTCAATATCGAAGAAGAGGATTTTCTCATCCCACCTCTCGTCTTAAAACCGATTCTCCAATGCGCCTATCAGCAAAAGGATTACAAAGGAGATGAAGAGAATAACTACTTAGAAATCTCCACCTATCACGGAAGAAGACATCTCTATCTGAGTGTCATCGATCACCGCTTCGGATATGATTGTATGAGTCTAAACAAAGAGCTTTCTAACGTGAAGGAAAGATTGTACTTGACCTTGAAGGGTAATATCACTTTCTATTATGATAAGAATCAGACCATCACGACAATTTCGATCCCGTTGACAAGAAAAATCAAAGGAGGGTTTATTCAATGAAAATTATCGCAGTAGATGATGAGATGGAGGCGTTGAAAAACTTCTTAGTCCAGATCATCAATGACAATAGAGTCGAATATAAATTTTTCTTAGAGAATCCTCTCGATGCGATCTCTTACTGTGAATCTAATCCGGTAGAAGGCGCTTTCTTAGACATCAGAATGCCCCAGATTAACGGAGTTGACCTCGCTGAGAAACTTATCGAAGTGAACCCGAGAATTCAGATTGTCTTCATCACCGGATACACCTACGATGAGACAGAGATCAAGGCTAGATTAGGAGAGAATCTCTTAGGTTTCTGCTACAAGCCCTTTGATCAGGAGAAGCTGAACTTCTATATCGGAAAGATTTTATCCGATGGCAAAAAAGAGATTGAAGTGAGAACTGTCGGACCATTCGACCTCCTTTTAAACGGAAAACCGATCGAGTTTAAATCCACTAAGTCCAAAGAGCTTCTCGCTCTGCTTGTCGCTTATAACGGCTCCACCCTCACCATGGGAGATGCGATTGCGCATCTCTGGCCGGATAAAGATGTCGAGCTTGCCAAAAAACTCTATCGCGATGCGGTGTGGCGTCTAAGAAAAACGTTGAAAGATAGCGGTATCGGCGATATTGTCGAGTTCCAGAAAGCGAAGACATATATTAAGAAAGAAGGAATTAAATGCGATTATTGGGCCTTTATCGAAGAAGGTATCGGACAGATTGATCCCACATCCTTCATGACAAGCTACGACTGGTCAATCGATGTCTTCAACGATAAGACACCAGATAATCGCTCTGGTTATTCTCACCATTCAGAACTTTTAGGCTAACAATAAAAATAACAGATCAGGCGCCATTTATCAGGCGCCTTTTCTCAACTTGAGAAACGGTTGTTGCGGTTTGAGAAAATCGAGGTGGTTTATAGATAGAAATAAGTTATAATAAAGGTCTGAGGTGAAGATATGTTAAAGAGCATCGAATTAGCCAACCACTTTGGCTTTAAAGTCATCAATGGAGATTTAAGCGCCTTAAACCGTCCGGTTACGGTCGCGGAGCTCGACCGTCCTGGTCTTGAGCTTTTAGGATTGTTTCAGTTTTATGAAAAAGACCGTATCATCCTGTTAGGGAACAAAGAAATGGCCTTGATTCAGGACTCCGATCCTGATTTTATCTATCATAACTGCTTGAAGATTTTCGCACCGGAGTGCCCTGCGGTTGTCATCACGCACAACAACCCTATTCCAGAGTGTTTAATGAGAGCAGCAAGAGAGACTAATGTTCCGCTTTTCTCTTGCGATAGAGATACTTCAGAACTTTCCTCTTCCATCTACATTTACCTCTCTGAAGCGCTTGCTCCGAGAACTGCGATGCACGCCTGTCTTCTTGAGATTTACGGTGTCGGTGTCCTCTTGATGGGCGAGTCTGGTATCGGTAAATCTGAAATTTCACTCGAGTTGATCCGCAAGGGTCACTGCTTGGTTGCTGATGATCGAGTGGATATCGCGGATGTCCGCGGAAAGCTCATAGGAACTTGTCCGGAGACGATCTACGGCATGATGGAAGTCAGAGGTATCGGCATCATCAATGTCAGCCGCATGTTCGGCGTGAACTCTCTCACGAAGAGGAGTCATATCCGTCTCTTGATCAACCTCGTTCCGTTCAACACTGAAATTCCGTTAGAGAGAATCGGTATGAAGACAGACCACTACGAGATTTTAAATGAGTCCATCCCTTTGATCCGCCTCCCTGTCTCCGCTGCGAGAAGCATGGCTGAGATCATCGAGACTGCTGTCACCAACTTCAAGTTGAAAGATGATGGCTACGATACGGGATACGAGTTTCAAAAGCGCCTTTTAGAGATTCAAGAGAGACGGTTAGAAGAAAAGAGAGAACAGGAGAAGTTTGTCAAGGCTGTCACGCAGGTACAAGAGCGTGAGGCTAAGAAAAATTCTGACAAAGGAGAATAAAATGGTAACACTCGGATACTATGTCGGCATACCTTTTTCCAATCCGTTTTTACGCTTTTATGCAATCTGTATTGTCATCGGTGCATGTGTCGCTTTAGTCCTTTCTAACTACCGCGCTCACAAGGATGGATTCGATATTCACTTTTTCGATTCCGTCTTTCCAATCGCCTTTATCGCCGGCATTATCGGCGCTCGTGTCTGGTATGTCATCGCCACCTATCAGCAGGAATTTGCCGGCCGTTCATTTTGGGCGATATTTGACTTAAGAAGCGGTGGACTAGCGATTCAAGGCGGTGCGATCGGCGGTATCTTAGTCGGCGTTCTCTATTGTTTATTCCGCAGGAGAGGAACTTCCATTCTCCGCATCGCAGACTACGCGATCCCAACGATTTTATTAGCGCAGGCAATCGGTCGCTGGGGAAACTTCTTCAACCAGGAAGTCTTCGGTCACTTTGTCTCTCCTGACGCCTGGTCCTTCCTTCCGAATTGGATTGTCAACAACATGCAAAATGGTGACTTGTACATGGGCGCATACATGTATAACGGAACGCTTGTTACTGCTGCTCAAAATGGTGTTTTGGTGCCAGAGGGTGCGATTGTCAGCCCTCTCTTCTTAGTCGAGGGCGTGGTCAATGTCATGTTCTTCTTCCTCATCACCATCGGGCTTCCCACTGTCTTAGGAAAGCATTTTAGAAAAGGGGATCAGTCTTTCGCTTATTTCATCGCATATGGTATCACCAGAGCGATCTTAGAACCCTTGAGAAATCCGCATTTCATCATGGGAACAGATGGCGCCAACAAATCGAGTTATAAATCCCTCTCGATGGCGATTGCCTTCATTGTTATCGGTGTTGTTTTAATCCTCGTCAACCATGTTTTACACTATCTCGCTGAAAAAGGAAAATTTGATCGCGCTCCTAAATGGAAAGCGGTCTTTGTTGAAGCGGAAGAACAAAAAGTGATGGAATTTGAAAAGAAATCCTCTTCTGAAGTGGAAGAGGAGAAAACAATCGATCTTTCCAAACTCCGTGAGAAAGAAAAAGATCTCAGTGAACACAAGGAGGAGTGATATGATTATCGATCCGAAAAGAGTCGCAATCATCGGCATGGGACCTGCTGGCGTGAGCGCTGCGATTTACCTCAAGCGCTACGGCATGGAGCCAGTCTGCTTTGAGAAAGAGCTAATCGGCGGCAAGGTCAACAAGACAGAAAAGATTGAGAATTATCCAGGTCTTCCTTCTTTAAAAGGACCTGATTTCGCTTTGCAGTATGAGAGTCAGCTTTCCTTTTTTAACATCGAGGTCAACTATGAAGAAGTGACCTCTGTCACCTTAAATGAGGATGGCTCTTTCCTTGTGAAGACAGACTTCTCAGAAGAGGTTTTCGCTTATGTCATCCTCGCAATCGGCTTAGGAGAAAAACCGTATGCGATCCCTGGAGAAGAAAGTTTTAAGAAGAGAGGAATCTCCCGCTGTGCGATCTGCGATGGCATGTTCTACCGCGGTAAAGATGTCGCTGTGATTGGCGCTGGCACTTCCGCTTTTGAAGAAGCGACCTATCTTTCTGATATTTGCTCCTCTGTCTCCTTGATTGCTAGAAGAACGGAATTCCGCGCTCAGAAAGCAGCTGTGGATCAGTTCTTAGCTAAGAATAATGCAAAAATTTACACCCCCTACCTCCCTATCTCTGTCTCTGGCAAAGACAGCATTGAGTCGATGACCATTCAAAACGTTCAGGATAACTCCACTCTCACTCTTTCTATTCAAGGTTTATTCCTCTATATCGGTGATGCCCCCTGGGTTAACTTTGTTAAGATTGATGGCGTGACAAACGAGAGAGGATATCTTGTCGTCGACAGAAGAGGAGAGACAAAAGTTAAACATCTCTACGCTTGTGGAGATTGCACAGATACATTACTTCGCCAAGTGGTCACCGCTTCTTCCGATGGCGCCCTTGTCGCGACAAGTATCCACGACGATTATCAGAATCAAAACTAAACACAGATATTGAGAACTTATGGCAAAAGAAATCGCGTTCGCCAAAAGAGTGAAGACAGAAATCGCGACGAACTCCTATGATACCGAGCAGAAGAAATATATCTTATCCGGATTTATCAGGAACGGAGCGACCTTCTCTTTAGGTAAAATCCCATCGCTTTCTCTCCGCACAGAAATCGCCTCTGTCGCGAAGCTTTTGTATGCCTGTCTCAAAGATGCTTACTCATTAGAACCGAACATCCATTATGAGAAGGTGACCCGTTTTGGAAGAGGTCTTGTCTATCTTGTGACAGTGGAAGATCCAAAACTTTATGAGGTGATGGAAAATTTAGAAGTGTTAAAAGATGGATTTGAACGCATGACACCGAGCGAAGGCTTGCATCGGAAGAACTTCAAATACCTCTGCATCGGCTGTTTCTTAGCAAATGGCTCTGTCAACAACCCCTCCTCCAGCAAAACTTCTTATTTCTTAGAAATGGCTTTTACCGACAAAGCGGATGCGATGAGCATCAAGAGGAAACTCCTCTCTTTCCGAGAAGAGAAGACCATGTCTTTTAAATATATAAAAAGGAGAGAGAAGTACGTTCTTTATTTAAAGAAGTCCGATCAGATTTCTGTCTTTTTATCCTTTATCGGAGCGAGCGAAGCGATGTTTGAATACGAGAATGCCCGCATCTTAAAAGATGACATGAACATCACCAACAGACAGGCAAATTGCGATGCGGCTAACTACTCTAAATCTGTTAAGACAGCTAAGAAAGATATTGAGGATATCGATTTAGTTCTCTCACACACTCCGATCAACCTGTTTGATGAGAAAGCCAAAGCGGTCATTTTAGCCCGCAAGGAGAAAAATGAACTCAATTACAGAGAACTTGCTCTCTATCTCACCGAAGAGGTCGGAATCAATATCACCAAGAGTGGAGTTGTTCACATCTTGACCTCGATTCGCGAGAAAGCAGAAGCGTATCGAAGGGAAGAAAAATTCTCTTCCGAAGACAAAGAAGAAAACTGAGGTGCCTCTCGATTTGAGAAACACCTCTTTTCTTTTTCTCCCGGGTGACAAAATCTTGCGCACGCAGTTCTCTTTCTCTTGTTTTTAGCGCAAAAGGAAGGGAAAGAAATGCACACTTGCTACAGTGAGCACCTGTGTTTTTTGCATTTTTTTACAATTTTTACAAAAAATATGAGATTAATGTGAAATATTCAACAAAAAATGAGTGCGCATAAATTGCACGTTTCTTTTTCTTGAAGTACCAAATGAGCTGAAATAGTGCAAATTCGAAATGAAACCGCTATTTTTCTGAAAAAAAGCGCAAAATCACTTTATTTTCATTCACTTTTTTATATAATGGAGGTGTATCTAAGGAGGACATAAATAAAATGTCAAATGTTAGAGTTGCTATCAATGGTTTCGGTCGTATCGGTCGTTTAGCCTTCAGACAGATGTTCGGTGCTGAGGGTTATGAAGTTGTCGCTATCAACGATCTCACCAGCCCTAAAATGTTAGCCAATTTATTAAAGTATGACACCGCCCAGGGAGGCTATGCTGGTGTCATCGGCGAGGGACTTCACACTGTCTCTTCCAAAGAGCCTGTCTTCGAAGAGGACGGCAAGACTGTCAAGGTCCCTGGCTCCATCACTGTCGATGGAAAAGAAATCACCATCTACGCTCAGCCTAAGGCGAATTTACTCCCTTGGGGTGAACTCAATGTCGACGTCGTTCTCGAGTGCACTGGCTTCTATTGCTCCAAGGAGAAATCCATGGCTCACATCGAAGCGGGCGCCAAGAAAGTCGTCATCTCTGCTCCTGCCGGCAAAGATTTAAAGACCATCGTCTTCTCCGTCAATGAGAAGACCCTCACTGCGGAAGATCAGGTCATCTCTGCCGCTTCCTGCACCACCAACTGCTTAGCTCCTATGGCCAAAGCCTTAAATGATGCTTTCCCGATTCAGTCTGGTATCATGACCACTGTCCACGCCTACACTGGCGATCAGATGATCCTCGATGGACCTCACAGAAAAGGCGATCTCCGCAGAGCCAGAGCTGGCGCTGCCAACATCGTTCCGAACTCCACCGGTGCTGCTAAGGCTATCGGTCTTGTCATCCCTGAACTTAACGGCAAGCTCATCGGCTCCGCTCAGAGAGTTCCTGTCGCTACTGGTTCCACCACCATCCTTGTCGCTGTTGTCAAGGGTGAGGATGTCACAGCCGATGCTATCAATGCTGCCATGAAGGCTAGCGCGAGCGAATCCTTCGGCTACAATGAAGATCCGATCGTCTCCTCCGATGTCATCGGTATGAGATTCGGTTCTCTCTTCGATGCCACTCAGACCATGGTCACCAAGATTGCTGACGGCCTCTTCCAGGTCCAGGTTGTCTCTTGGTATGACAATGAGAACTCCTACACTTCTCAGATGGTCCGCACCATCAAATATTTCGCACAGCTCTAATTCTCAATCAGATTCAGGGTTGCAATCTCGTAATTAAGAAATAATTGGGAAAGCGCCCCTAATCGGGCGCTTTCTTACGAAATGGAGAAAAATATCATGAAAAAAGTTGTTACTGATTTACAGGTTAAAGATCTCAAAGTCTTAGTCCGCGTCGATTTCAACGTTCCGCACAAAGGTGCTGAGATCACCGATGACAACCGTATTGTCGCTGCGATTCCGACCATCGCTGAACTTGTCAAAAAGGGTGCCAAAGTTGTTTTGATGTCCCACTTAGGAAAGGTCGCCTGGAAGAAACTCAAGAAGGGTGAAGCCACCATGGAAGACATCGAGAAACAGATGAAGAAGAACGATCTTTCCATCGCTCTTGATTCTCTCAAGAAGAACTTAGAAGCTTATTTAGGACATGAGGTCGCTGTCTCCTTCTCTAAGGCTACCAGAGGCGCCGAACTCAAAGAGCACATCGATGCCTTAAAGAGCGGTGATGTTCTCTTAGTCCAGAACACCCGCTATGAAGCAGGCGAGGAGAAGAATGATCCTGAATTAGCCAAAGAGTGGGCTTCCTATGTCGATGCGTTCGTCATGGATGCCTTCGGCTCCGCTCACAGAGCCCACGCTTCCACCTACGGTGTCCCGGCCGCTTTGAAAGAAGCTGGCAAGGAGACTGCAGTCGGCTTCCTTATGGAGAAAGAAATCAAAGGTTTAGGCCGTTGTGTCGAACCGAAAGAGGATGAAAGACCCTATATCGCCATCTTAGGCGGTGCCAAAGTCTCCTCTAAGATCGAGGTCATCGACTCTCTCTTGAAGAAATGCGATAAGATCCTCATCGGTGGCGGTATGTCCTACACCTTTAAGAAAGCTGTCTACGGCATCGATGTCGGCTGCTCCCTCTGCGAAGACGATCAGCTCGATTACGCCAAGAAGTGCTTTGAGACTGGCAAGATCATGCTCTCTGTCGACACCATCGTCGGCAAAGGCTTTGACTTCGAGAATCCGGAAGCCAAAGTCGCTGACACCGAATATGTCGATGGCGATCACGATTTCCCTGAAGGATATGAAGGCTTAGATATCGGTCCGAAGACCAGAGCCTTATATGAAGATACCATCAAGTCCGCTAAGACCATCTTCTGGAACGGCCCGATGGGTGTCTTCGAAAACGATGACTTCCAGGCTGGCACCAAGGCTGTCTGCGAAGCTTGCGCAGAAGCTACCAAGAACGGCGCCTTCACTGTCATCGGTGGCGGTGACTCTGCCGCTGCTGCTAAGAAGTTCGGTTACACTAAGGAATTCAGCCATGTCTCCACTGGCGGTGGCGCTTCCTTAGAGCTCATCCAGTACGATG
Organism: Bacilli bacterium; assembly: GCA_022774485.1. Classification (GTDB taxonomy): domain Bacteria; phylum Bacillota_I; class Bacilli_A; order RFN20; family CAG-288; genus Enterosoma. The sequence continues at coordinate 7,513 of JALFLX010000060.1, read as the reverse complement.
GACATCTCCCTGGAATCGATGTCATTGAGGATAAATAATTATGAATAGAAAGAAATTCTTGATGGGCAACTGGAAGATGAACAACACCATCGCAGAGAGCAAAGAATTCTGCGATCAGATTCAGTCTTCTGGCCTTGTCCGTTTAGCGAGAAACAAAGGCATCGTCATCGGTGTTGCTCCTTCTTACCTCTCTCTTCGCTATGTCCAAAAGCACGCTCACGGCATGATTGTCGCTGCTCAGGACGCCCACTATGCATCTCACGGCGCTTACACCTCCTCTGTCTCTATCCCGATGCTCAAAGAGATTGAGGTCGACTGGTCTATCATCGGTCACTCCGAGAAGAGAACTTATGAAGGAGAGACTTCTTTCCTTTGCAACCGCAAGATCAAAGCACTGGTCAAAGAAAATTTCCATGTCGTGTACTGTGTCGGTGAAACCGCGAAAGAATACGATGAAGGAATCACCAAAGATGTCATCCGTGAACAGATTGTCACCGGCTTGATGGGATTGACAAAAGAAGACATCCAGAATGTTGTCATCGCTTATGAGCCTGTCTGGTCTATCGGCACTGGCAAGAATGCTTCTGTCGAAATCGCCCAGGATATCTGCTCTTACATCAGAAGCCTCATCAATGACCTCTTCGGCAAAATCGCCTCTCAGAAGATTCAAATCCTCTACGGCGGAAGTGTCAAACCTAACAACATCCACGATTATCTTGAAGCGGAGGATGTCGATGGTGCCTTAGTCGGCGGCGCTTCCTTAAAAGCAGAATCTTTCCAAGCTTTGGTTGAAAACATCTAAACATATCAAAGGAGCTCTTTCTTGATAGGGGCTCCTTTTCTCATGGTTCTTTAACAGTTGATTTAATGAAGCACGATAACAAAAAGATTTCTCGTTTTGAAATGTAGTACTTTGTCGTGATTTTTTGCTTTGAAGCAGAGGAAAGATGAAATTCTTTCATGAGGAATTATCCTTAAGCGGAAATTGGGGGGTATTCGGGCCCCGTTTTTTTCTGTCCAAGTTCCCACACCCCAATTTCCGCTTACGTTGTAACTTATCCCTCTAAAACGGCAGACGGAGAGAAGGGTCGTCCCCTTGTCCTCCTTCTCCTTCTCTATTCCCTTGTAGAACTATTCCTTATCCCTGTGTACCATGCCTTTAAAAAATCCTCCCGGTTCCGTTTTGAACATCGGGAGGATTAAAGCGCATGCCAGGAGCCTAGAAAATCCGTCGTCTATATTTGACGCTTACATATAAGATGGACAAAAATGCGGAATCCGCAAAAATGTCACATGAAGCGTTGATGAGCGGCTTGATACGAGCTATAATACAAATGGACAAAAATGCGGATTCCGCATTTTTGTATCATTATTAGACGGGAGGTGATGAAAATGGAAATTCGCAGGGATACCTATCTGAACAAACTGATTTCCAAGCGTCATAATGGGTTGATCAAGGTCATTACCGGGGTTCGCAGATGCGGAAAATCGTATCTGCTTTTTGATCTGTTCAGAGAGTATCTCAGGAAGAGCCAGGTTCCAGACGATCATATTATAGAGATGGCTTTTGATGCCTATGAGAATAAAAAGTATCGGGATCCGGAAATATTCTTTCCTTATCTGGCCGAACGGATTAACGACCAGGATCAATACTATGTGCTGTTGGACGAGGTGCAGCTTCTCGGAGATTTTGAGTCCATTCTGAACAGCCTGGTGCGAAGGAAAAATGTTGATGTCTATGTGACAGGCAGCAACGCAAAATTTCTTTCCAAAGATATCATTACAGAGTTCCGCGGGCGTGGTGATGAAGTGCATATGTATCCACTGACATTTGCGGAGTTCATGTCTGTGTATGAGGGCGAGAAAGCGGATGGATGGCGCGATTATGTGCTTTATGGAGGAATCCCGCTAGTACTCACATTTACCACGCCGGATCAGAAGGGCGATTTCCTGAAATCTCTGCTCGAGGAGACATATATCTCCGATATTATCGGAAGAAATAATGTCAGAAACAAGGCGGAGCTGGAAGAACTTCTTAATATTCTGTCCTCTTCCATCGGCTCTCTGACGAATCCGAGCAAGCTGTCTGCAACTTTTAAGAGCGTAAAACATACGACTATCAGTAAGGTGACAATCAAACGCTATATCGATTATCTTGAAGACGCTTTCCTGATTGACAGTGCAATTCGCTACGATATAAAAGGTAAGAAATATATTGATACACCATCCAAGTATTATTTCACGGACCTGGGTCTTCGAAATGCCAGATTAAATTACCGACAGGTCGAAGAAACACACGCGATGGAGAATATCATTTTCAATGAGCTGAAAGTCAGAGGATATAACGTCGATGTAGGCGTCGTTGTGATGAATGAAACAGATCCGGCAGGCAAAAAAATAAGAAAACAGCTGGAAATCGATTTTGTCTGCAATAAAGGTTCCAAACGTTACTATATTCAGTCGGCATTTGCCATGCAGGATGAAAAGAAAATGCAGCAGGAACAACGCTCTCTAGTCAATACAGGCGATGGGTTTAAGAAAATCATAATCACAAAAGATGCCATAGCACCGCTTTACAATGAAGAAGGCGTATTAGTGATGAGTGTTTTTGACTTCCTGTTGAATCCTGACAGCATGGATTTATAACCAGGTGACACAACGCGAGAGTGATAATCCTGGATTGGTCAGCAAAAACCTTCCTGTCAGGAATTCTGACACGAAAGTATTCGGCATTTCCCGTCCGGCCTCTTATCATCAGAAATGAAGGAGAGCAAATCGTCACAAGGCATAATACGGAATGGGAATATGTCTTTGGCAGAACGTCGCACCTGGACGATTCCGCCAGATGATTTGCCTGTAGATGCGGTGATTGATTCTAGCAGGAGGTGGAATTGGGAAGTTCGACACCCTGTAACAATTGACTCGATGTACAACAATTTGACAACAGGCACATGGCATGATGTAAACGATAAACCATGGTGATAGACAGGCGATTTCAGGCGGCACCGGGACGAAACCTGCGATAACAAGTGGAAACAGATCATCAAAAAATACTCTGAAATGGATTCTCGACTCTCCGGAGGGGAGCTTCGTCCGCTCCGTCTGCGAAAGCAGAGACTGGAGAATCCGCCGAAGGAAACCCGGACGGGGAGAATACGAACGCGGCTTCCGGTGACAAGAGCGGATTCTTCACACCGAACGACAGCATTGACTTCTCCAATATGAAGATTGAGCCGCTCTTTGAGGAGCAGGTGGACTTTGACACCTTCAGCAAGTCCGATTTCCGGGCGGTAAAGGTGAAAGAATGCTCTGCCGTTCCGAAGTCCAAGAAGCTCCTGAAGTTTGTCCTGGATGACGGAACAGGCACAGACCGCGTGATCCTCTCCGGTATTCATGCTTACTATGAGCCGGAAGAGCTGGTCGGCAAGACCCTGATTGCCATCACGAATCTGCCGCCGAGAGCCATGATGGGAATCGACTCCTGCGGCATGCTCCTTTCTGCAGTGAACGAGAAAAAACGGCGGGGAAGAGCTTCATCTTCTGATGGTGGACAACCACATCCCTGCCGGCGCATTGCTGTATTGATTTACATGTCAAAAACCTTCAAGGCACTCCTTTTCAGAATCCAAGTTCCCACACCCTAATTTCCGCTTACGATTATCCTTTACAAAGTGATAGCGCGTGTATCTATTTTTATCGGGATAGTGGAAAAGCGGTTCATTTCTATTAAAATATTGACATATGAAAGGAGATTTCTCTATGGAACAATTCACTCCAGAAGTCACCACAAAAAAGACAAAAATAAAGAGAGCTGAGGATTCTGCTAGTCTCAGCATGTTCAAAGTCTTTTTGTGGATGGGTTTAGGACTTTTAATCACTGGCGTCATCGCCTTAGGAATGCCAGACTTCCTTCTCTTCTTAATCAATACGATGGGAATGTCAACTAGCGCTGTTAACACAACCTATATCACTTTGATGGTTGTCTCTTCTCTTCTGATGTTACCTTCTATCATCTTGATGAATTTGAAGGCTTGGAGACCAAAATCAGTTTGGATGGTAATCGGTTATGTCACCTATTGTGTCGGTATGGGTATGCTCTTATCTGACACGATGATGTATCTCTTCATGGACAGCATCGCCACTGGCACTTCTTTTGGCCTCACTATCTCAATCACTTTCTTAGCGACAGCGGGCTGCTTCTTGTTGATGGGCCTTTTCGGAGCGTTCACCAAAAAGAATTTAGGCGTGTTAGTGCCTTTCCTTCTCACTTTGATGATAGGAGCGATGATCATCTCATTGGTGAACTTCTTCCTCAGGTCTAACCTTATCTACTGGATTGTCGACTTTGTCATGTTCGCTGTGATCTTATTGGTGGTCGCTATCGATATGGGAAGAATCAGAAGATTAGCCCAATCCGGTGGATTCTCTTCTGAAAATAACTTAGCGATTTATTGCGCCTATTCTCTCTATGTTGACTTCATCAACATTTTCATCCGTATCCTCTACTATGTCGCTCTAGCAAGAAGAAACGATTGATACTTTGCTCACATCTTCAGGTGTGAGCTTTTTTTGAGCTTTTTTCTTGTTTTTCTTATCCTCACGCCCGGGTGTTTCAAAAAGTGAAAAAAAGCTTTGACATCCCACTTTTGTTTCTCTATAATTTTAGTCGTGCCACAACTGCGGGAAATTCCCGTTCTTTTTATGGGGAGGACAGGAAACACCCGGTGTTGCGGACAATATATAGGTACTTTATCAAAAGAAATCCGGGAGGAAAGAAATGCCTACTATCAATCAGTTAGTCAGAAAAGAGAGACAGAAGCCCCAGTACAAATCCAAAGCTCCTGCTCTCGGTAAGAGATTCGATTCTCTTAACAAAAAGGAGAAGTCCATTCCTTCTCCGCAGAAGAAGGGAGTCTGCACCCGTGTCGGAACCATGACTCCGAAGAAGCCGAACTCTGCTGCTCGTAAGTACGCCAGAGTTAGACTTTCCAACGGCTATGAGGTCACCGCTTATATCGGCGGCGAAGGTCACAACCTTCAGGACCACAAAGTCGTTCTGATCCGCGGTGGTCGTGTCCGCGACTTACCTGGTGTCAGATACCACATTGTCAGAGGCGCCTTGGAATGCTTCGGCGTCGAGAACCGTAAACAGGGTCGTTCCTTATACGGAACTAAGAGAGATGGAAGCATCCAGAAGAAGTAAGGAGTAAACAACCATGCCTAGAAAAAACGGTTCTGTTCAAAAAAGAGATGTCTTACCCGATCCTATCTATAACTCTAAGTTAGTTACCAGATTGATCAACCGCATCATGTTAGATGGTAAGAAAGGCACCGCTCAGGAAATCCTTTACGGCGCTTTCAACAAAGTCGAAGCCAAGACTGGCAAACCCGCCCTCAAGGTCTTCGAGATCGCTTTAGGAAACATCATGCCTGAAGTTGAGCTCAAGGCGAGAAGAGTCGGCGCTTCCAACTATCAGGTTCCGGTCGAAGTTTCTCCGGAGAGAAAGGTCACTTTAGGCCTCCGTTGGTTAGTCACCTTCTCCCGTCTCAGAAACGAGAAGACCATGACTGATAAGCTCGCTGGCGAGATCATCGATGCTGCCAATGGCACCGGTGCTGCTGTCAAGCGTAAAGAAGATATGCACAAAACTGCACAAGCCAACCAGGCTTATGCCCATTATCGTTGGTAATCTGATCCGACATTCGGTCTACTTATTACAAACATAAAAGGAGAATAAAGCCTATGGCAATGGATAACGATCAAGCCCGTGTTGCGCTTTACGAAGCCGTCCCGCTTGAAAACGTCAGAAATATCGGTATTATGGCTCACATTGATGCCGGTAAAACTACTACCAGTGAGCGTATCCTCTACTATACCGGAAAGACTCATAAAATCGGTGAAACCCACGACGGCGCGTCCGCGATGGATTTCAACGAGCAGGAGCAGAAGCGTGGTATCACCATTTACTCCGCTGCTACCACCTGTATGTGGAAGGATATCCGTATCAACTTAATCGACACTCCTGGCCACGTCGACTTCACCGCTGAAGTTGAGCGTTCCCTCCGTGTTCTCGATGGCGCTGTCTGCGTCCTCGATGGTAAGAACGGTGTCGAACCTCAGACTTAAACTGTCTGGAGACAGGCTGATAAATACGACGTCCCTCGTATCGTCTTCGTCAACAAACTCGATGCGACTGGCGCTGATTATGAGATGTCTGTCGCTTCTGTCAAAGAAAGAGTCGGTGCCAACGGTGTCGCAATCGCCTACCCTGTCGGTATCGAAAATCGTCTCTTAGGTCTCATCGACTTAGTTGAGATGAAAGCATGGCTCTGGGACATCGATCCGAAGAAATCTGAGAAGATGGCCCCGCAGATTGTCGATTTAGATCAGGTCCCTGTCGAATACTCTCACGATGTCGAACAGGCTCATGTCTATCGTCAGATCTTAATCGAGCAGTTAGCCAACTTCGATGATTCTCTCATGGAGAAGCTCCTCATGGAAGAAGAGCCCACTCCGGAAGAAATCAAAGAAGCCATCCGCAAGGAAACCATCGCTCGTCAGATCTTCCCTTGTATCCCTGGTTCCGCTTATAAGAACAAAGGTGTTCAGTACGTCCTCGATGCGGTCAAGGCTTACTTGCCTTCTCCGTTGGATGTCCCCGCTCCGATCGGCCACGATGCTGATGGAAACGAGGTTCAGTTGACTCCGGACGCGAAAGGCCCGTTTGTCGCCTTAGCGTTCAAGCTCACGACTGACCAGTTTGGAACCCTCTGCTTCTTCCGTGTCTACTCTGGTACTGTCAAATCCGGTTCCTACATCTACAACGTCAGAAAAGGAACCAAAGAGAGAGTCTCTCGTCTTGAATTAGTCAACGCCGACTCTCACGAGAATATCACCGAGGCAAAAGCCGGTGAAATCGCCGCTGCGGTCGGTTTCTCTAGCACCCGTACCGGTGACACTCTTGTCGGTGAGAATGATCCTCGCATCTCCTTAGAGGCGATCAAATTCGCAGAACCTGTCATCTCTGAAGCGATTGAACCGCTCAAGAAAGGTGATCAGGATAAGATGGCTGCGACTTTGATCAAGTTCACTGAGGAAGATCCGACCTTCCATTACTACACTGATCACGAGACTGGACAAGGCATCATCGCCGGTGTCGGTGAACTCCAGCTCGATGTCAATGTCACCCGTTTGAAAAATGATTTCGGCATCGCTGTCAAAGTCGGTGCTCCTCAAGTCGCCTATCGTGAGACCATCAAGTCCACTGCAGACTGCGAAGGTAAGTACATCAAACAGTCTGGCGGTCATGGTCAGTACGGTCATGTCGTCTTCAAGATGGAACCGAACCCTGGAAAGGGTATTGAAATCGATGAAGCTATCACTGGTGGTGCCATTCCTAAGGAATTCATCAAGCCGTCTATCGATGGTTTGAAAGAAGCCTTTGAAAAAGGTATGGTTGCTGGTTATCCGGTCATCGATGTCAAAGCTACTTTGTTCGATGGTTCCTACCAT
>JALFLX010000047.1 GCA_022774485.1 Bacilli bacterium | reverse complement strand
GCTGGAATGGAATTTACTGAGGAAGCGTTTCGTCGATTACAAAGTGTATTATTTGAGAGACATTTTTCATGGGCTTCAAATGGTTGTATATTGTTTGATGAACATTGAGCCGAAAATATAAATACAATAAACGCTATTAAGATTTTCATCGTGTTTTCTACTATTATTTATTCCTGATAAATAATTCATCATTGAGAGAGGTCTCAATGCATATATAATCCAACTTCTCATCATCCACAATCGAATAAATTGGTGCAATAGACTTATTTTCTTTATCAAAAAATGTGGAAACAATAACAATCTCTAGTTTTTTATCATCTAGTTCTTCTTTTTTTGCTTCATCTGCGATGAGGTATCCGATGAGTCTGTCTTTGGTAAACGAATATGGTTCAAAAAGTTTTTGATATTCTCTTCCGCTGAATGTGATTCTTTGCGGGAGAATAATCTCTAAAGCATTTTCAATGTTTTCACTTTCTATGGGTTTTGATGTTTCTGTTTCGGATGTATCGTTTTTAGTTATAATTGATTCCCAACTCAGTGTGAAACCTATAGATAGAGAAAAAATAACAATTACTGAACAGATGGCAATCAATTGTCTTTTCATTGTCTTTGGAAATGATTGTTCTCTTCTGTTTTCTATGATTCTTTCTCGAATATCGTCATATTTTGCCCCAAAGCGGAAATTCTTGTCATTATCTTTGCTTTTCATATTACAGTATCCTTTTTATTTTTGCTAATAAACGGTTCCATTTTGTCCTCACTGTATTCGAATTCATCTTGAGGATCTCTGCGACTTCAGCACTTGTCATGTTTTCGATGATATAGAGGTTAAAAAGTTGCTTTTCTTCATCAGTCATGGATTCTAGTAACTGCTCCATCACAACTTTTGCTTCGGTCTCCTGTTGGATAGAGGAAACGCTGAAATAGTCATAATAGTCATCTAAGGTGACAAATCGTTGACGTCTTTTCAATTCGTTAATCGCTTTGTTTTTCACCGAAGAAATCAAATAATACTTCACATCATCCACATTATTTCTAGATAAATACAACTGAAAGAAAGCATCATTGATAATGTCATGCTTCATATCATCATCAATATCAAAAGAAGCCAACACAAAACCGAGCAACCCTGCATATGTCGCATAGAGATCTCGGAAGAGTGAATCAATCGTATCTTGACTCGTGAAACGATTGATCTGGTATAGGCGCTTTTGAAAATTTGGTTTCATATGTCACCAAATAATAAGACAATTGAACAAGCAACTTTGTTTCAAAAAATATTAGAAAACATCTCTTGATTTATGTTTATCAGTCATATCAATAACAAGGTCTTCAATGACAACATAAAATATCATATTTTGAGTGGACTAGAATTGAGGGCGCAAAGAAAAAGATGAAGCATTTCTTTAATTTATTATCCGCCTATTAGAAATGATATTAAAAAGAAAAAATCTCTGACATCACATCAGAGATTTATGGTCATGATGGTGGAGCTGACGAGGATCGGACTCGCGACCTCCTGCTTGCAAAGCAGGCGCTCCCCCAATTGAGCTACAGCCCCAAAGCCTTAAAATTATATCGTTTCTCGAGCGAGAAATCAATCTATTTTTAGACGATAAAACTGGCCTACAATCGATTTGTCAGCAGAAACATCAAAACGGAGATAATTTTCAGAATATCCTTCGTATAAACCGGATTTGTTTTTTTCTTCTATGAGAACTGTAACTTCTTTCCCTTTGAGTTGTTTTCGATATGCTTTTTCGTTTTCATCGGAAAGCTTGATCAGTTCTCTTACCCTGGCTTGTCTTAAATAGACAGGAACAGAATCTTTCATCCTTCCTGCAGCAGTGAATGGTCTTTCACTGTAAGGGAAAGCGTGGATTCTCATGAACCCGATTTTCTTACAGAACTGATAAGTGTCTTCAAATTCTTTTTCCCCTTCTCCTGGAAAACCGGTGATGACATCACAAGAGAAAGCGGCATCTTTGATCTTAGCTTTTATTTGATTCACTTTGCTTTCAAATTCCTCAAGGGTGTATTTGCGGTTCATCTTCTTTAAAATAGTCTCGCTTCCGCTTTGTAAAGGCATGTGGAAATGAGGGCAAAGGATATCTTGATGAGAGGCAAATAGGTCGATGTACTCCTCGCTGATTTGACTTGCTTCAATGGAAGAAACACGGATTCGATAAGGCTTATTAGATAAAGAGAGCATGTCTCTTAATAGATGAGTTAAATCATAGCTCTTGTCTTCTGGATCATGGTAAGAACCAGTATCGATTCCTCCGATGATAAGCTCTTTGATACCAGAAGCGAGGAGATCTTTTGCTTCTTGTAAAATGGATTCTCTCTTTCTACTTCTTGAATTTCCTCTCGTAAAGGGGACAACACAATAAGAGCAGAAATTATCGCAACCATCCTGGACTTTGATGTATCCTCTAACATTCTTCTCGCCGAATTTAGTGGGAGTATCTTCATAGTGGAAATGACGAGAATCGAGATCGACAAGATCATTTGTTTTAGATTCTAGACACTGCTCAACCATTCCCTTTTTACTATTTCCGATGACAACATCCACTTGAGGAAGCGAGGTGTATCTCTCTTTGTGTAGCTGAGAGGAACAACCCATGACAACAATTCTAGCGCTTGGATAGTTTCTTCCGAGACTTCTCACTTTTTTGAGATCTTTCTTTTCTGCCTCATTAGTGACTGCGCATGTATTCACAAAAAAATAGTCAGCATCCTCTTCTTTCTTCGCTTCTTGATATCCTTCTTCTAATAAGCGCTCCTTGAGGGATTCTGATTCATAACTGTTTACTTTGCAGCCGAAGGTGATGATCTTAAATTTCATGCGCGTCCCTTTCTGTTACAAAAAAAGACTTAGTTTCCTAAGTCAATTTGTTGCTAGATGGAGCAAGCGACGGGAATCGAACCCGCGTGTCGACCTTGGCAAGGTCGCGTTCTACCATTGAACTACGCCTGCAAATGGCGGATCCTACGGGATTCGAACCCGTGGTCTTCTCCGTGACAGGGAGACGTGATAGGCCTCTACACTAAGGATCCACTGTTTCGCTTTTCAGCGCTTTCTTATTATCTCAATATCAGTTTCGAAAATCAAGCATTTTTTTCAAAATCTCACAAGAAAGATTCAGAGCCCGTTTTTCCCAGCATTTTCAATATTTTTAAAGGACAAAAAATTTCTATTTTTATTCAGAGTTATGGAAGTGAAATCGATGACTTCTTTCCAAAA
>JALFLX010000029.1 GCA_022774485.1 Bacilli bacterium | reverse complement strand
CGATAGGTCCGATGGCGATGACTTCATCAAACTGCTCATCGGTTCCTTGTCTTCTTAAAATTTCATTCTCTAAACCGGCGGTGACAAAGCCTTTCTCACCCCAAGTTCCGTCATCAGACATCTTGACGAAGACATCAGAGCAATCGGTGAATTCTTTCTCGAGGATGACTAAGTCCTTGTTGCGGAAACCGGCAACAGAGGTGACCTCGGTTCCTTGTTTGTGGAGCGCGTAGGCTAAAGGATAGGCGATCGCGCAGCCAGCGCCACCACCGATGATGGCGACTCTCTTAAGACCTTCAAGTTCGCTCGGTCTTCCTAAAGGACCGACGAAGTCAGCGAGGCTATCTCCCTCTTCCAAGCGGTTGAGCTCAACAGTACCAGCTCCGACGATCTGGAAGATGATGGTGACAGTGCCTTTTTCCGGATCTTCACCGGCGATGGTGAAGGGAAGTCTTTCGCTGTCTTCATACGTGCGAAGGATGATGAATTGACCAGGTTTTGCTTTTTTGGCGACATAGGGTGCTTCAATCTCCAAGCGGATGATGGAAGGATTGAGAACATCCTTTTTCAGGATTTTAAACATAAATTACCTCCAGTGATTACCAAATATTAATCATACTCAAAAAGGGTTTTGTTATCTACTCTTTTTGCATGAATTTCACTTTTCTTTTTGCGTGAACGCTCACTTTTTAAGCAAATAGATGAAAAAAACAGGCTCGAATGCTCGAACCTGTCATTTTTCGTAATAATTAGTCGACCACGACAGTGTCGTAGTAGCAAGCTAAGAGGACCTTCTCCATGAGAGCGTCATCCATCTTTCTGGGGTTCTCTGGAGTGCAGGCATCTAAGACGGCGTTGTGGGCGATGGCTTCTTTCTTGGCTAAGAATTCTTCCTCATTGACACCGAACTCTTTTAATCCGTGAGGGATGTTGAGCTGTCTGTCTAACTCTCTGATGCGGTTGATGAGGTTCTGAACTTTCTCATTCTCATCTTTTCCGCCTAAGCCGAGGTAATCAGCAATCTCAGCATATCTCTTGTGAGCTCTCTCATCCTTGGCGTTGCACTCGATGACATGAGGTAAGTACATCGCGTTGGCGCAGCCGTGCGGGACGTGGCCAGTGGAGAAAGCAGCACCAGTCTTATGCGCTAAGGAGTGAGTGATACCTAAGAGGGCGTTAGAGAAGGCCATACCGGCAATGCACTGTCCGACATGCATGTCGCCTCTGGCTTTGACATCTCCGTTGTAGGAGAGAACGATATTGTCGTTGACCATCTTGGCTGCTTTTAAGGCCAAAGGATCGCAAACATCGTTGGCGAAGAGGGAAACATAAGCTTCAATGGCGTGGGTGAGGGCATCCATACCAGTGTAAGCGACCTGTTTCTGAGGCATAGACTGCGGAAGAGCAGGATCGACAATGGCAAGGTCCGGAGTCAACTCGAAGTCGGCTAACGGATATTTGATGCCTTTCTCAGGATCGGTGATGACGGCGAAAGCGGTGACTTCAGTACCGGTGCCGGAAGTGGAACCGATGGCTGCGAATCTCGCTTTGTTTCTAAGGGCAGGAACTTTGTAGATGAGATCTTCAAATTTGTAATCCGGATATTCGTAGAAGACCCACATAGCCTTAGCGGCATCGATTGGAGAGCCTCCACCGATAGCGACGATCCAATCAGGCTCGAACTCTCTCATGGCTTCTGCGCCGCGGAGGACGGTCTGAACGGTCGGGTCATTCTCGACTCCTTCAAATGTCTTCACTTCTAAACCAGCTTCTTTGAGATAAGCGACAGTCTTTTCTAACCAACCGAACTTCTGCATGGCAGAACCGCCGGTGACGACGATCGCTTTCTTACCTTTGATGTTCTTTAAAACAGCAAGGCTTTCTTCTCCAAAATAGATGTCTCTCGGTAATGTGAAACGATATCCCATAAAATTAACCTCCTATTACCGATGATTATTTTGCGCAAAATGCCAGATAAAATCAACAAATAACCAACACTTTTAATTTTTATGTTGTTTTATATAAAATAATGTGATTTTTTTGAAAAAAACATAAATATTATCTGAATAATTTTAAAATTTCTGAAAAAATAAATTACAAATAGATGCGCAAATCATCGATTCAAAAAGTTATCCGTGCGCTATCTGTGCAAAAGAAAAAACAAAAATCGAGTTTCGTATTCTTTTCGGAAACGATAAATTTTTACAATTTTGCATTTTTGTCTTTTTAGAGCCTGTCGTGTGTTTTTCCTCAGAAGAAAAGTAGAAAAAAGGGACAAAATTCAACGAAAATCATCAAGTATCCTTATTTATTATATATGTCAATTGCGTTATAATCTTTTGCGGGAGAGAACTCAAATGCCTGTCAAATTGCTGTTAGATTCCAACAAGATTTATCACAAAGAATTCGAGGGGACAAAGCCTGGTTACGATGCCTTGCAAGTCGACTCGTTTTTAGACATCGTGATTCAGGATTACGACAAGATGGAATCCTTTATCGCTGAGACAGACAAGAAGATTCAACAGCTCGAAGCGAAAGTGAAGATGCTCAATGAACAGCTCTCGAAAGCCGAGGCTCTCAATGTGAATCTGAACGCTCGTTTAGGAGATATCAAGGATAACCAAGATACTTCGTTAAATAATCTCGAGCTCTTGAAACGCATTTCGAAATTGGAAAAAGCACTTTCGAAAGCGGGTATCAATCCTAATACAATCGAATAAAACCATATCCGATCCGGATGACTGCAGGAAGTCTTGTACTTCTTGAGGAAAGTCCATGCTCGCGCCCCCTGAGATGGGAGCAGTGTTTGCGCAAGGCCAATCAATAAGCCTTGGCTGGGAGGAGTCCCAGACGGCCAGGAAGAATCTAAACTTCGGCATGATGTCTTCCTGTGAAAGCTCCACAGTGACGAAACTTCTGGAAACAGAAGGAGTGCAACGATGGAAAGCCCCACAAGCGAGAAACCTAAATTTTGGTAAGGGAAGTCCAACGCGGGAATTCAACTGCAGCGGACAGGGTAACACCTAGATAAATTGTCATCCTCGACAAAACATGGCTTACAGGATCGGAACTCGTATCAAATAGGAGAGTTATCGGATGAATACGCCAAATAAAATCACCTGTGTCAGACTTGCGACTACTTTCTTGATTATTATCATCTTTTCTCTTTCTTTCCTTCCAGGCTCTGAAGTTTGGGCGGGAAACCTTGTCATCTTCGGGTTCAACATCGGCTTCAGCTGGATTGATTTAGTTTGTTGCATCATCTTCATCTTAGGCTCTATCACCGATGCGATCGATGGTCATATCGCAAGAAGCAGACACCTTATCACTAATTTGGGAAAATTCTTGGATCCTTTGGCGGATAAGGCTTTGGTCGACAGCGCCTTGATTCTCTTGTGTGCGAGAGTGGACTGGTACGGACATCATCAGATCTTACCGATGTTAGTGGTCTTATTTGTCTTCCGCGACTTAGCAATGGATGGCTTAAGGATGTTAGCGAGCCAAAGAGGAATTGTCTTAGCTGCAAACATCTGGGGCAAGGTAAAGACCGGTATCCAGATGGGATTGATCCCTGTCCTCTTCTTAAACGGCTTCCCCTTCTCTTTGATTCCAGATCAGCTCAATTTGGAATACTGGATGGCAAACCGTTATGAAAAAACGTATATCATCATGAACACCTTTGTCATCATCTCTCTCTTCTTCTCGTTGCTCTCGTTAGGAATCTACATCGGGAAAAACAAAAATGTCTTCAAGGAGGAAAAGTGAATTATGGAAAGAAAGGATTTGCTGGATGCGTTAAAAAGTGAGCACCTCACGCTCTCTTGCATGGAATCGTTAACTGGTGGCATGTTCGCTTCTGCTTTCACATCTATCCCTGGAGCGAGTGCAGTCTTCTTAGGAGGAGCTGTCACTTATACTGATGAAGCCAAAGAGAGATTCGGCGTAAAGAAATCTGTGATTTCCCGCTTCGGTGCTATCAGCAAAGAATGTGCCAAAGAGATGGCATTAAAAGCATCTCTCTTCTTCCAAAGCGACTGCTCTGTCTCCTTCACTGGAAACGCAGGACCGGATGCTCAAGAAGGGAAAGATGTCGGTCTTGTCTATGTCGGTGTCAAGGTGAGAGATGTCCTTTATACCTATCAGCTCAATCTAGAGGGTGACCGTGAAGAGATCAGAAAACAGTGTGTCGATTTCGCCTTCCAAACTCTGATTGACAAAATTCAAAAGAAATATATTTAATAAAAAAGCCTAATTCGACCCAATAGTATTTGAAAGCGAGGATCACTTATGCCAAAAGAAGTCAAAGAGCCGATGGATATCAATGCTGAAAAGGACAAGGTCCTAGAGGCGACCTTAAAAGATATCCGCAATTATTACAACGATAAAGGAATCATCATGAAGATGGGTGAGCACACGACAGTCGATGTCGGTGTTATCCCGACTGGCTCTCTTCTCCTCGATGCTGCGTTAGGAGTCGGAGGATATCCTAAAGGAAGAATCATCGAGATTTACGGTCCAGAATCCTCCGGTAAAACGACGCTCGCCTTAGAGGCAATTGCCCAGGTTCAAAAGCTTGGAGGAAGAGCTGCCTATATCGATGCAGAGCACGCGATCGATCCTGATTACGCCAAGACCTTAGGTGTCAACATTCAGGATTTGATTCTCTCTCAGCCCGATTACGGAGAGCAGGCCCTTGAGATTGTCGACATGTTAGCAAAGAGCAATGCCATCGATCTCATTGTCGTCGACTCTGTCGCTGCTCTTGTCCCCAAAGCGGAATTGGAGGGAACCTTTGAGGATTCCTCTGTCGGTCTCCAAGCGAGATTGATGTCTAAGTCATTAAGAAAGTTAGCGGGTGTCCTCTCTAAGAGCTCTTGCACCATCTTGTTCATCAATCAACTTCGTGAGAAGGTCGGTGTCATGTACGGAAATCCAGAGACAACTACCGGCGGTAGAGCTTTGAAATTCTACGCTACCATCCGTATTGAAATCCGCAGAGCAGAGACTATCAAACAGGGCGACAAAGCCTTAGGAAATATTGTCAACATCAAAGTTGTCAAGAACAAAGTGGCTGCTCCTTACAAGTCCTGTAAGATTAATCTCATCTTCGGAAAAGGTATCAGCCATGAGAATGAGCTCGCTCAGCTCGCTGTCGATTACAACATCATCGAGAAGAGTGGCAGCTGGTTCTCTTACCAGGGAGATAGAATTGGTCAGGGTATGGCTTCTGTCAATCAGTTCTTGAAAGAGAAGCCGGATGTCCAGGCTGAGATTGAAGAGCAGGTGAAGAAAGCTCTCAGCGGAAAAGAAGAAGATCAGCAGTAAAAAACACAATTAGCCTCCTGTCCTCGATCGGAGGCTTTTTAAATAAAAAAGCATCGTGATTTCTTTTGACTCTACTTGAAAAAGAACTGATATTTCGGTTAAGTGTAACTGCCTGACAATTTCCAATTTAGTAATGAGATAAGAAGTTGCACAAAATGAAGAGAAAAAGTGGAAAATTCATCTGGTTTTGTCTGAAAACCGCCGAAAAAATAAGCGAGATTTTGATTTACTGAAGCCTGAAAAATGAGTATAATCAAAAAGACATAGAGAACCCTCTATGTTTAATATAAAAGATTTTTGTTCAAATAACTTTTTTGTAGATATTCGTAGTTCATTGAATGCTAATCTTTTTAAAAAGGTCCAAGGTGCGTGGCCTCTTTTTCTATGATGCACCTAGAAAGGTATTTTTGCTATGGAACCAGGAATTGTAGCCGTTATTGCGATCTGCTGTTCTATTGTCGCTAGCTTAATCACGGGTGTCTGCTTCTATTTCATCCCGAAAGCCAACCGTGCCAAAGCCCAGAAGAAGGCTGAAGATATCATCTCCGACGCGAACATCAAAGCGGAGAAGCTCATCGCCAACGCCAAATTCGAAGCTAAGAACGATGCAGAAGAATTAAAGAAGAAAGCGGAGCGCGAGATTCAAGATCGCAAGCAGGAAGTCGCCAAAACTGAGAATAAGCTCGAACAGAGAGAGGCGACTCTCGACAAGAGAGAAGATGCGATCATCGCTCGTGAAGAGCAAATTGATCAGAAAAAAGCTGAATATGACAATGCCTTAAAGCGTCTCGATGAGAAGGAAAAAGGCTTGCAGGAGAAAATTGACTCGATCATTGTTGAACTCCAAAAAGTCGCCAATATGACTCTCGATCAGGCTCGTGAGGAGCTGATGGCGAGAGTGGAAGAGAAAGAGATGAAGAGAATTGCTCTCTTCAAGGAAGAGATGGAGCAGCAGGCTCAAAGCGAGTGCGAAGATCGCGCTAAAGTTCTCTTGTCTAACGCCTTAGAGAAATACGCTCAGGAAGTCACCTGTGAGAGAAGCTCTTCTACAGTCGCTTTACCTTCCGATGAGATGAAAGGAAGAATCATCGGCCGTGAAGGTAGAAACATCAAGTCTATGGAACAGCTCTTCGGTGTCTCCTTGATTATCGATGACACTCCTGAAACTTTGACTGTCTCTTGCTTTGATCCAATCCGCAGAGAGAAAGCGAAGCTCACCTTAGAGGCGCTTATCCACGATGGAAGAATTCAGCCTGGAAGAATCGAAGACCTGTACAACAAGATCTCTACAGAATTTGATGACAAGCTCAAGAGAATCGGTGAGCAGACCATCTTCAAACTCGGTCTTCCTCGTATCAACGCCGGTCTTTATCCGTATTTAGGACGTCTTAAATATCGTACCTCTTATGGTCAGAATGTCCTTGACCACTCTATCCAAGTCGCTTACTTAGCATCTGTTATGGCGAGCTAATTAGGATTAGACCCAATCCTTGCAAAACGTGCTGGTCTTCTCCACGACATCGGTAAGTCTATCGATGCTGAGCAGGAGGGAAGCCATGTTCAGTTAGGTGCCCAGTTAGCCAAGAAGTTCAACGAACCTGCCGCTGTCATCAACGCGATCGAATCTCACCATGGCGATGTTCCTAAGGCCTATCTCATCTCTGAGATTGTCACCGCTGCTGATACACTCTCTGCCGCAAGACCTGGTGCGAGAAGCGAGACTCTTGAGACTTATATCAAGAGATTAGAGCAGCTTGAGACAATCTGCAAATCCTTCACCGGTGTCCAGTCCTCCTATGCGCTTCAGTCTGGCAGAGATGTCAGAGTCATGGTTGTCCCTGAAAAAGTCTCTGATGAAGATGCCCGCGTGATCGCTCAGCAGATCCGTGACCGCATCCAGGATGAGATGCAGTTCCCTGGACAGATTAAAGTCTCTGTTATCCGTGAGACTAGAGCGATTGAAATCGCAAAGTGATATGAGCACCATCAAGGTATTGTTCTTCGGTGATATCGTCGGACCTTTAGGAAGAGAAGCGGTAAAAGCGTATCTGTCACAGCATCGCGAAAAAGATTCCATCGACTTTGTCATCGCCAACGGGGAGAACACGACTCATGGTCACGGTTGCTCCTTAGAACATTACCGCCAGCTAAAAGCCTGTGGAATCGACTGCATCACCAGCGGAAATCACTTTTTCAACAATCCTGATAGCATCAAATGCGCTTCTGAGATGCAAGATCAGATCAGACCTTACAACTTAGATCCCGCTGTCCCTGGAAAAGGAGTGAAGACATTCACTCTTAAAAACGGAGTGACAATCAGTGTGATCAACCTCATCGGAAGAGTGTTCCTCCCGATGACTCAGTCAAATCCTTTTTACGCCCTAGATGAGATTCTTAAAACGCTAAACAGCGATATCATCTTCGTGGATTTCCATGCGGAAGCCACTGCTGAAAAACGCTGCCTTGCTGAATATGCCAAAGGTAGAGTCACTGCTGTTATCGGCACACACACTCACGTTCAGACAAACGATGCGAAGATTCTTGCTAACGGCACATTCTTCTTGACTGATGCCGGTATGAACGGAGCGTATGACTCCTCTCTCGGCGTTGAGCTTGACGGTGCTATCTACCGCACGGTGACTGGTATTCCTTCGCTAAATGCGATTCCACGGAAGGGAAGAAAGCTTGTTAACGCGGTCTCTCTTGTCATCGATATCGAGCAGAAAAAAGTGGTTGAATATTCCTTAATTAATGAAGTTATGTGCTGAAGATTGTACATTTAAGGGATACCAATTCAAGATTTTGTAAAAGAAAGCCACATTCTAAATGAATCCTATCTGCGCCGCAAATTGGCAATGAGGATCGTTAGAAGTGGCTTTTTTCATGAAAAAACACCTTTTTGTCGTCCTCAACGTGTTGTAAATGATTCAAAAAGGGATATAATAATCGCAGAAAGAGGTTTTTCTAAAATGACTACATTAAAAGCTAGTGGCAACACCCAAATTCAAAAATTAGCTGGCGCTATCGCTGGTAACATCCGTCAGGATGGAGCTGTTCAGATCTCCTTAGTCGGAGCTTCTGCTCTTAACCAGGCTCTCAAGGCTTGCATCGTCGCCAGAAGATTCTTAAAGGACGATGAGGTCAAATCTGACATCGTCATCCAGCCGGAATTCTTAATGCAGAATTTCTCTGAACCCGAGAGTGAGAGCAGAGAAGTCACCACCATCATGCTCCACATCAGAAAGGTTGACTTCGATCCTGAGCACGCTGTCTCTTCCGATGTTCCCAAACACGAAGATTTAGCCGCCTAATCGAAACAAACATGAAAACGCGTCTTGTTTCGCTTCCTGATTTTAAGAAAGCGGCAGGGCGGAATCACGATACACCCATCTCCTTCAAACAGGCTGAAATGAAGCCAACGTCTTTTCTTGTCTCTTGGGGGCGGGAAAAGACTTTTTGTATCAAGACATATGGATGTCAGGCCAATGTCCGTGATTCTGAAATCCTCCGCGGTTACCTCCTTGCTCTAGGCATGAAAGAGCAAGAGGATTTTGATGGCGCTGATTTGATTCTTTTCAACACTTGCGCAATCCGCGAAAATGCGGAAAATCACCTTTACGGTGAACTTGGCAGAGCCAAAGAGACTTATTTGAAGAATAAGGATACAATCATCGCAATCTGCGGCTGTGTCATGCAGGAAGAAAAAGCAGTTCGCTATGTGTTAGATCACTTCAACTTTGTCTCCTTGATTTTCGGAACCAACAATATCACTTCCTTCTATTCTCTCTTAGAAGATTGTCTTGTCCACCATGAAGGAATTGTCGATGTCAAATCGAATTCCGATCTGATTGAAGAAGGATTCCCGGAAGGAAAAGAAGGTAGAGAGAGCAAAGTGACCGCTTTTGTCAACATCATGTACGGATGTGACAAGTTCTGCACATATTGTATTGTTCCTTATACTAGAGGAAGAGAACGCTCTCGAAAAGAGGAAGATATCTTAGCGGAAGTCAGATGTCTTAAAGAGCAAGGCTATAAGCAAGTCACTCTGTTAGGACAAAATGTGGATGCCTACGGAAAAGATTTCCACGATGAATACGCCTTTGCTTCTCTCCTTGAGAAAGTGGCGGAGACAGGGATTGAGCGTGTCCGCTTTGTGACTCCTTATCCTTCTGATTTCAAAACAGAAGTCTTTGATGTCATGAAAAGACATCAGAACATCATGCCTTATCTTCATCTTCCGATTCAGTCTGGTTCAAACCGTGTCCTCAAGAGGATGAACAGACGTTATACCAGAGAAGAGTACCTCGAGATTGTCAAAGCGCTGCGTGAAAGACTCCCCGATGTATTCTTATCGACTGATATCATCGTCGGATTTCCAGATGAAAGCGATGAGGACTTTGAGGAGACATTATCCTTAGTCCGCGAGGTTAAATATGATGCTGCTTACACCTTTATCTTCTCTCCTCGCCCAGGGACTCCTGCCTATCACATGAAAGACTCCACCAGCGATCAGGTCAAACACGAGCGCTTCGACCGTTTGAAAGCGTTGATTGATGAGCTTGCGACAAACAGAGCCAAAGAGTTTGTCGGAAAGACTGTGGAAGTTCTCTTTGAGAAAGTTTCTGATCGCAACAAAGAGATGATCTCCGGATATGATCCTCACAACAAGCTTGTCCACGTGAGAGGAGACTCCTCTTTGATCGGACAGATCAGAAAAGTGAAAATTTTAGAAAGCAGGACGTATTCTCTCTTAGGAGAGCTTGTCGATGACTGAAGAAGAACTGTTAAAAAGAGCGGATGAACTCGTGGCGTCATTTTGTGAACTCGATGTGGTCAAACGCTATCGAGAAGTGAAAAAAGCGCTCGCTCAAAATAAGAGACTTTGCTCTCTTCAGCAGGAGAGAAAAGCCATCCAGAGCCACTTGAAAGAAATCAAGACTCTTGAAAAAGATGTCCTGATCAAACGCTGTAAAGAGCTTCAGATCGAATATGATAACGATCCTCTTGTCATCAACTATAAGCACTTGAGAGAAGAAGTCTTCGCGTTGATTCAACCATTAGAAGAAGCCGGGTTCTAAGCCCGGCTTTTTGATAAGCAAAATATAAATGTTTCTAATAATTACTCAGGTTGTTTCTCTTTATTATTTGCTAAATTCCGCATATATTCTATTGATTTGATGAATTCTTCTTTCATTTCATTAAGAGACGGTTCAGGCAAGTAGTAGTGACCGGAGTCTTTTAAGACACGAATATCAAAAGATGGATTTCTCTTCAAATCTTTCAGCGCTTTTTGCCTCACTAGCTCATCTTTTTCTGAGTGGAAACATATGGTAGGAACTTTCACCTCAGGGATGATTTTCTTTGTCAGTTTAATCTCTTTGAATAGGTCGAAAAATCGCGGGATCCAGGTGAGATAAATAAATGGATTTTTGGTCATTTGGATCGAACAGTTCTCTAAGAAAATCGGTGTCAGAAAATCGTAGTTTTCTTCTTTTCCAAAAGCGCATTTTAAACACTCTTTGATGGTCGTAAAGCCGAGTTTTGGACGGGTAGGGACATTGAGCAAGAAAAGATAATCTATCAAAGAAAGTAGCGATTCTCTCATTCCGAATAGACAGCCCATCGAATGGCCGACATACAAAATCTTTTGGTGTTTCTCTTTTTGCTCTATTAAGATGTTATGAACTTGTTCTTCCCACTTTTTGCGGCTTGTTTTTCCAAAGTCTTTTGCTTCTTTTCCATGCCCATCTAAGACCACTTCAATCGAAGAGATATTTTCTGGAACAAGCGGAAATAAATCTTTGAAACGGACTGGACTTCCGATAATTCCGTGGACAAAGACTATGGTGATTTTGCTGTCTTTTTTTAAGTGATATTCTGTTTTCATGTAACTAGTATACTCAATTTGAATCAAGAAGACTAATTCAAAGAGAGGCGAAGGGTTACCTCCTAAGTTCTCTTCTTGTTTTTTTCTTTTTTCCAAAGGAAAAAGTTTCGTTCATGCTATAATTTTAGATAGTATTTCATCGAGGTCAGCATGAAAAAGAATCCTGAGAACAAAGAACCTACATATACTCCGATGGTGGAACAATATCTTCAAATGAAGAAAAGCTATGGAGACATCATCCTGTTTTTCCGTCTCGGTGACTTTTATGAGATGTTTTTAGAGGATGCCGAGCTCTGTTCTAAGGAACTGCAGCTTTTCTTAACCAAAAAAGCAGCGGGAAACGGAACTTTTATCCCAATGTGCGGTATCCCGCATCACGCCTATCTTTCCTATGCTCAAAAACTGATTGATCGCGGATATAAAGTCGCGATCTGTGAACAGGTGGAAGATCCAAAACTCACAAAGAAATTAGTCAAAAGAGATGTTGTTCAGATCATCACTCCTGGCGCTAATTTAGATCTCAACAGCTCAGAGCATAACTATATCGCTTCTCTTTCTTTAGATGTTAGGCAGGCATTTCTTTGCTATGGTGATATCTCGACCGGAGAGATGAAGATGCTCTCTTTAGAAAACAGCAGAGAAAAAATTTTAGAGAAGATTCTCTCATTAGAGATCAAAGAACTTGTCTTAGCGACAAACACGGATGCTTCTTTGATCATGTACTTGAAAGAGAATTCTACTGTTTGTATCTCCTATTCTAACGACACTTCTTATTCCATCGAATTAGAACCGCTCTTTGTCAATCTCAACGATCCTCGTCAGATCGATGCTGCCTTGCGTCTTTTCCATTACATGACCGATGTAGAGAAGAGAGAACTCTCTTATTTCAAACCGGTTTTGAACTTGATGGAAAAGAAGAGCATGAAGATCGATTACAGCGCTCAGAGCAACATGGAGTTAGTCAAATCATTAGATGGAAAGACATTTGGAACATTGTTCTGGCTTTTAAACAAGACTGAAACTCCGATGGGCACTCGCTATCTCAAAGAGCAAATTTTAAACCCGAGCGCTTCTTTGACAGAGGTGGAGAGAAGACTTGATCTCACGGAGCTTTTTGTGAATCACTTCCTCGATCGTGAAACACTTCGAGATGACTTAAAAGGCATCTTTGATATGGAGCGTCTCATCTGTCGTATGGGATATGAAAATTGCAATGGACACGATCTTCTTCAACTGAAAAAATCGCTCCAAGCGATTCCGAAAATCCGTGATGATTTAGAGAGACTCTGTCCTCTCTCCTCTGCGCTTCAGGAACTTTATCTCCGCTTAGGAGATTACACCGATTTGGTGAATCTCTTAGAGAGTGCTATCTCTGAGAATTGCCCGATTACTATTACAGAGGGAGAGATATTTAAGCGTGGATATAATGCGGACTTAGATGAGGTGATCTCTTTGACAACCGATGCAAAAGAGTGGATCAGCAACCTTGAGATTCAAGAGAAAGAACGCACTGGTATTCACAAACTCAGAGTCGGCTACAACTCTGTTTTCGGCTATTACATCGAAGTCAGCGCCTCTCAAGTTCCGCTTGTGAAACCAGAGTTTGGATACATCCGAAAACAGACCATCAAGACAGGGGAGAGATATATCACCCAAGAACTGAAAGAGAAAGAAGATAAGATCTTAAGAGCCAAAGAGCTAAGGACTTCCTTAGAGTATCGGCTTTTCAAGGAGTTAAGAAAGAAACTCTCTTCTTACACAGAAAAGATCCAAGCTTCTAGCGATGCGATTTCGGAACTCGATTATTTCCTTTGCCTTGCCTATGTGGCAAGCGAGAATAATTACATCAGGCCGAATTTCTCTTTGACCAATGAGATTTCTATCACAAAGGCGAGACATCCGATTTTGGAAAAAGCCAGTCCTGATGTCCTCTTTGTCGCCAATGATTATTCGATGAAAGCTGATACCGATGTGCTGATTATCACCGGTCCGAACATGGGCGGTAAATCAACTTATATGAAAGAGTTCGGTCTCCTTGTCATCATGGCTCAGATCGGTTCTTTTGTCCCAGCGGAAAGCTGTGAAATTCCACTTTTCGATGCTTTATTTACACGTATTGGAGCTTCGGATAATTTAATCAAAGGACAATCCACCTTTATGACAGAGATGAGCGAGGTCGCACAAGCGCTCTCCCAAGCGGATTCTCACTCTCTGTTCTTATTTGATGAAATCGGCCGTGGAACTGCGACTTACGATGGCATGGCAATCGCTCAGTCGATTATCGAATACATCGTGAAGAACATTCACTGCAAGACATTCTTCTCCACCCATTATCATGAGATTACCAAACTCTCAGAGAAAATCAGCGCGGTCAAGAATATTCACTGCGAAGTCAAAGAAGATGATGGACATGTCACATTCTTATACAAGATGAAAGAGGGGAGCATGGACCGCTCTTATGGTGTCAATGTCGCAAAACTCGCCGGTCTTCCGGATGATCTGATTGAAAGAGCAGATGAACTTCTCTTTTCCTTAGAGAGCAGGTCCAATGTTGAGAAGACAGAGAGAAAAGAAGTGAGAAGAGAAGAGAAAAAAGATGAGCTGAGAGAAGAATTGAAACGTCTCGATCCGATGACACTCTCTCCTCTTGACGCTCTCAACTATCTCATCGATCTCAAGAAAAGGATTCACTAATGTCAAGAATCATGCTGATGAAACCCGAGCTTGCGAACCTCATCGCAGCCGGTGAAGTGATTGAACGCCCTAGTTCTGTCATTAAAGAACTAGTGGAAAATAGTATCGATGCAGGTGCCAAAAACATCTACATCGGTGTTTCTCATGGCGGAAAAGGAAGCATCATTGTCAAAGATGATGGCTCCGGTATGGATAGAGAGGATGCCAAGAACTGTTTCTTGCGTCACGCTTCAAGCAAAGTGAAAAGCGAATATGACCTCACTAGAATTCGCACGTTAGGCTTCCGCGGGGAGGCGCTTCCTTCGATTGCAGCGGTGAGCCATGTCGAGCTTGTCACCGCGACAGAAGAGGGAGCAGGAACGAGAGTGAAAAGCGAACCGAATGCTCCTTTGATCATCGAAGATGCTCCCTCGAGAAAAGGAACCATCTTTGAAGTGAAGAATCTCTTCTTTAACACGCCTGCCCGATTAAAATACCTCAAGAGCGATCAGGTAGAAACATATTCTATCATCGAGACTTGTGAGCATCTGTCCTTAGGATTCCCGGGCATCTCTTTTTCCTTGTTTATCGATGACAAAGAGATTTTCCGCACCTCTGGAAGAGGAGATCTTTTAGAGTGTATCCAGAAGATTTACGGGAACCAGATTGCAAAATCGCTCTATCCGGTGAGATTTGAAGGGATCGCATATTCTTTTTCTGGATTTATTGCAAAGCCGGAGATCAACTACAGCAAGAGAAAAGAAATGCTCACA
>JALFLX010000019.1 GCA_022774485.1 Bacilli bacterium | reverse complement strand
TAAGAAGAAAGTATTATTTATCTAATATTTTTTATATGGGGGCGGGAAAGTAAGTGTGAAAAAAGATCTAGTGTTAGTAGATCTTAATTTATGTTGTAATTAATTAATTCTCTGTGAGTAAGTTATCTGTGTAAGTGTTAGTTCTAAGCTTTGTGAGTGAGTTATTGTGATAAAAGGTTTTGTGCAAATTAGAATAAATCAAATTGTGCTTTTACAACCCGTATTCATCGAATTATTTACGAATCAATTGCACCACCGTCTCAACGTGCAGTGTATTTGGAAACATATCGACTGGTTGGACTTTGACAATATCGTAAGTATCTTTAAAGAGATTGAGATCGCGGGCGAGTGTGACAGGGTCACAGGAGACATAGATGACAGTTCTCGGCTTGATTTCCTTAACTGCGGAGATGAATTCTTTGGTGGATCCGCGTCTAGGAGGATCCATGATGATGACATCGAAATGCTCTTTGGTGGAGAGCATGTATTCGGTACAATCCCCTTTGAGGAATCGAGCGTTGGTAATCTTATTGATCTTGGCGTTCGTAATGGCATCGTGAACAGCGTCTTTGACGATCTCGACACCGATGACATTCTTGCAGTGAGGAGCGCATGAGAGACCGATGGTTCCTGTTCCGCAATAGGCATCTAACACAGAGTCTGTTTTTCTTAAGACGGCAAATTCAATCGCTTTGCCGTAGAGAACTTCAATCTGATGGCTGTTTGTTTGATAGAAGGATTGGGTAGAAATCAAGAAGGTTTGATCAAAAATGGTGTCAGAGATGCGAGCGTGTCCGTAGATGCGGATGTCTTGTTCTCCTAAAATGACATTGGTTTTTCTTGGATTGATGTTTAAGACAACGCCTTGAACTTCTTTGACTTTATGAATCAACTCTTTGGCAAATTCTAATCTTCCTTTGAGCATTTCGTTTGTGACAACAAGGGTCACTAAAGCCTGACTTTGATCCCGGTTTGTCTTGATTAAGATGTGACGGATCAAACCGGTTTCTTTATCTTCGTCGTAGGCTGGGTAGCGATATTTCTTAAAGAGGGAGAGCAGGACATTGGTGATGCGATTGGAGAGCTCTGATTCCATCAAGCAATCTTTAATGGAGATCAAGGAATGAGTCTCTGTCTGGTAGAATCCAGCTTCCACTTCTTTTTTCTTAGGGTTGTAACGGATCGGTTTTTGAACTTTGTTTCTGAAGCGGGTCGGATGTTCTAATCCGATGGTGGGCAGCACTTCTAAATCGAGACCTGCGAACTTGTGAAGGAGGTCTTGGACTTTCTGGCGCTTATATTCAAGCTGTTTTGGATAAGAGAGGTGCATAATCTGACAACCGCCACACTTAGGATAATATGGACAGGGTGGGTCGATGCGGTCTTTGGAGGTTATGTAACGTTTGATGACTCTTGCACTCTCAAGCTTACCGTAACGGAAAATGGTCTCGATATCTGCTTCTTCTCCAGGGAGGAGATTTGGAACAAAGCAGGTGGTGTTATCGATTCTCACGATGCCGCGAGAGAAATCGTCTAGACCGATACAGGTGGTTCTTGTGATTCTTTTTGACATATCACTCTTCCTCGTATTTCTTTCTCAGATGCTGAGCGACAATTTTGACATCGGTGTTTGAAATCTCAACAATCTGTTTCTGATCTTCGTGTCTCTTGAAGTACTCATCCATGAATTGCATATAAAGACAGAAGATTCGATAACTCGACTCATAGGTGAGCATCAAGGCGACTTCTTTGATCGCGTCCTCATTAGCGTAGAAAAAGATGGATGAGGAATGAGAGATTTCACTAGTGCCGCGATAGAATTCGTTGTACTGATCTCTTAGACCGGATAGTTCATCGACGCCATCGTTGAAGTTCAGTTTGAACTTGGGGTGTTTTTCCATGTCGTATTCTTTGCAGTCATAGAGCCATCCGTATTCCAAAAACTTCTTCATGTCTTTGCTCTTGAGCCCGTGTTCTTGCATCTCGCGCTTGATCTCATGTTCAAAGACAGCATCTCTCTGCTCATCATCAAACGAGTTTGGATTATAGTACATATTGGAGTAGACAATGTGTTTCACGTAGCTGAACTTCGCCTTGTCAGAATTGTTGACGAGAAGATAGAGCGTCGATTCACTTTCATGGATGGTTCTCCAGGCAACATAAGCATCCATATAGAGGCCGAGGACTAACATCTTGGTAAAGCCGGAAATTTTCTTGAATGTTGTCTCAAAGAGATCGTTCATCAAAGAGAAGTTTGGATCGTGACGAGCTAAGGGCTCATTGATGCTCTCTAAAGCCATGGTGGCGCTGACTAAGGTTGAGACAAGATGGTCATAGGGTTTCATCCCTTTCTTGTGCTCTTCGCTCTGTGAAGAGATCAAGAAGCAGATGAATTTGTTGCTGATTTTATAGCAGAGCTGCTCATCGGAGATTTCTTCTTCTCTTTGAATCCGATAGAATTCGTGTTCACCAACTGTCAGCTCAACGAGCTGTCTTAGGGCGAGTTTCCTTTTATAGGAGGAAGGATCCATCTGTTCTTTTAGGGAGTTGACTGCTTCAAGAACACGCAAAAAGAGAGAGAGAAGCTCATCTTGATACGCTTCTTTTTTCAGATGTTTAATCTCGGCCTGAAATACTTCAAGCGCCTCATTTCGCAACTGTTCAGTCATAGATACCTCCGGATAGATAGCCTTCTAAAAACGCAGAGCCGATGTGATATCCTCCGCACGGGAAAGAGAGATCAATCATCTCTCCGAGCACTTGGATATCCGGATAACGAATTAAACGCATGTTAGAAAAGTCGATTTCTGAGGGATTGATTCCTCCAAATGAGACCTGGCTTTCTGAAAATGGATAAAGAGACTCAAAGGTGAAAGAGAGAGAGTTTTCTTCTTGCTGTGGATATTCTTTTAGATAACGGAATAGGAAGTGTGGAAGAGAAGAATCGCTTACGTGAACTCCTTTTGGGAGATATGAGAAAGAGAGTGTGATCTTTGATGCCTTCTTTTTTAGTTCTTTTGTAATATAAAGAGTGGAATTGAAGATGCAAATACCAGAGAGGCCGTCATGTTTGAAAAGAATCTCACCGGTCTCTTGATAAATCTCATTCTGATTGGAAAAGACATGGAGAGTTCCTTTCAAACGGTTTTTTTCAAGATAAGAAGGAATTTTCTCTTTCACTTTTATCGGACATAAGCCCGGCGTAAAAGGAACTGTTTTTAACGATAGAGAGTGGATTGCAGAGAGAGGATTCTCTTTTCTATCGTAACTCATCCCACCAAGAGCAAGGACAAGCCGATTGTAACTACAGGTGACTTTTTGCCCCTGTAGAAGAATATGGACTTGTTTTTTTAAAGGGTCAACAGAGAGAAGTGTACCAAATATTGTTTCCACTTCGCTTTTCTTTAAGAGATCAAGCAGGAAAGAGTGCATCGATTCAGAGCGGTTGAAGTACGGGTAATACAAATCCCCTTCCTTTCGGATCGGAAAGCCGTTTTTTTCTAAGAAAGAAAAAAATTTCTCTGGAATATTCTTTTCAAAAAGAGGAGTCAACTCTGGGTATTGCTGATAAAATTCAGGCTTGAAAAAAACCTCGTTAAAGAAGTTGCAACGACCGTTTCCAGAGAGGAGTATCCTCTTTCCTAAGGTGTTGTTTTTCTCCGGCTTCTCAAGCAGGGTGACATGGGAATTATGACTATGTCCGATACTAGAGAGCAAACCAGCAGGGCCAGAACCGATGACAAGGGTATCAAATGATTTTGCTTCCATCTCTGCTTTTTTCCTTTTTTAAAGTTTCTCCTTTTTCATAGCCTAAAGCGACTGTCTCCATGATTTCATAGAAGGGAGGCAAGTCTAAAATCTCTTTTACGATATCTTGATGCTCATTTAAGAGCGCTCTTGCAGAGTGAATCCAACAGGAACCTAAACCTAGGGAAGTCGCAGTGAGCAAAGCTTGTTCTATAGCAGCTCCACAATTCAATTCATTGAGATGGTCTTCCGTCCTTGCGATAACGAAGAGAATCGCATCGCATCCTTAATAATTATTTTTACAACCTGCTTTCTCAAGCAGTTCATCTTTCTTTTTTTCATCTTGGAGGATGACATAGAAAAGAGGTTGACGGTTCTTTCCTGTGGGAGTGAGGATACAAGCGTTTAAGATTTCTTCCAGCTTCTCTCTTTCGATGTGTCTATTCTCGTAGCTTCTCACGCTTTTACGCTGTTGAATCGCTTCTTGTAATTCCATAAGTAAACCTCCTTGTTTGTTATATATTATAACGAAAATATTATATCGAAAATGAGGGCGATATCGTTATGAAAAAAGCCTCCCGAAGGAGGCGAGATTTCAAATTAGTTCTTCTTGGTAGAAGCTTTGAGATTGGCAAGAGCCGCTTCATAGCGAGCGTAGTCAGTTCTCTTGAGATAAGATAAGAGATTGGCTCTTCTCGCGATCATGATGTCCATACCGCGCTTGGAGGAGTAGTCGTGCTTGTTGCTAGTCATGTGGATGGTGAGCTTCTTGATCTTCTCAGTTAAGAGAGCGATCTGAACTTCCGCAGAACCAGTGTCCTTTTCCGCTCTTTTGTTCTTTTCAATAGCAAGAGCCTTTTCTTCTTTGGTTAACATTTTGTAATACCTCGTTTTCTTTCTTCCAATCAACCAGCATCTAGGTGATAGAGGATCAGGCCTAGCACCAGTCAAAAGGCTTCTCAATTATAATGACTTTTGTGCTCAAATACAAGGAAAATATCGTTGGATTTGCAAAATCACACTATCTTGTGATCATCACTTTCTCTTTTCTAAAGAGATAACCGGTGAGGAAGACAAGACCTAAGGCGAGAAGAATATTCATTGTGATGGTGATGGCTAGATAGGGAGCGAGAGTGAAAATCGGAACGCCTTGAATAATCAAAGCCATTGAAGCTGTCACATTGAGAATCGGGATGAAAGAAAATCCTAAGGAAGAGACATCCGCAAAGAGCGGAATCATTGTCAAGACTAAGAAGAGACCCATCAATGGAGAGAGGAAGGAGCTTGCTTCTTTGATCGATTTGCAGAGCGTTGAGACAAGTGTCGCAAAGGAGACAAAGACAAAGAGTAAGGATAATAGGACAAGGAGAAGCAAGAAGATTGAACCGACATTGGGGAAGAGATCTTTGATGGAAAGTCCCATGAGATTCGGAAGGGAGAAGAGAACACCTAAGGAGCTAACAATACCAGAGAGAAGAGAAGTCAATGAGAGCGCTAGAATCTTTCCTAAGACAATCTCATGACGCTTGACTGGAGTTAACAGGATACTAGATAAGGTGCCTCTTTCTTTCTCGCCGGCGATTGATTCCGGACAGATAC
>JALFLX010000018.1 GCA_022774485.1 Bacilli bacterium | reverse complement strand
TCGTTCAGGGTTGTCGCACCGATGCAGTGAAGCTCACCTCTAGCTAAAAGCGGCTTGAGGATATTGGCAGCATCAAGGGAACCATCGCCTGTAGATCCGGCGCCGATGATGGTGTGAATCTCATCGATGAACAAGATGATTCTTCCTTCACTCTTGCTCACTTCTTTCATGACAGCTTTGAGTCTCTCTTCAAATTCACCGCGGTATTTCGCACCAGCGATTAATGAGCCGATATCTAACTCCCAGATGGTTTTATCTTTCAGTGTTTCTGGGACATCACCTTTGAAGATACGCCACGCTAAACCTTCGACCACTGCGGTCTTACCGACACCAGGATCACCGATTAAAACAGGGTTATTCTTGCTCTTTCGAGAGAGAATCTCCATGATTCTACGGATCTCTTCATCTCTTCCGATGACAGGGTCGATTTTTCCAGAAGCGACATCGTTAACGAGATCTCTTCCGTATTTCTTCAATGCCTCATACTGAGATTCTGGATTATCGCTTGTGACATGGTTTCCGCCTCTGATTTCATCGATTGCTTTTTTAAAGTCTTTGCTGTTATAGTGCTCAAGCTCTTTGAGTTTGTTGATCAAGCTGTGTTTGCAGTCAAACTGGGCTAGCAACAAGTGCTCGACAGACATGTAATCATCACCCATCGATTTCTGGTATTTCTGAGCGTTATAAAGAACATTATTCATATCGCTAGAAGGTTCTGGCTCTTGGGTAGAGGTTGTCTTTATAGCACCGTGAATCGCATTGTCGATGAGTTGATTGACTGTTTTAACATCGATTCCTAACTTCTTAAGGATGTTGACATACATCGATCCTTCTTGATCGTAGAGTGCTCGTAAGAGAGATGGCACATCAAAACAAGAGAGGGAATTCTCTTTCGAAATCGCCATTCCTTGGTTGATCGCATCGATCACTTTATTGGTATATTTTTGCTCACTCATTGTATTTTTTCCTCCTACGATTATATTATAGTCTTGAATTTAGCACTTTCAAGTGTGGAGTGCTAAATATTTAGAAAAATGAGATTTTTGATTTTGTCTAAGTTGCAATATAATAAGGATAGAAAAAAGGAGGTGCACCATGATTCCTTTTCAAACATTATTATCAACAGGGCCAGCGATTCTATTTTCTATTATGGCTGTAGTGATTCTTTTTCTTCTTTATCTTTTCTTTGCAGTGATCATCGTATATGTGATGAATAGACAAGTGATTCTGATTCGTGGAGAAGACCCAAAGAACCCTTGTTATCTGCAATTCTCGGATTATGAGGATGTGATGGAGAGAACACCATACCAGTGCTCTTATTATGGAAAAGCGATCAACGGATACATCTATCAAGAAAAAGGAAGAGAAGGTTTTAAAGGGTTTGTTCTTTTGGCTCACGGTTTATTTGGAACACATGTGCAGTACCTTGTTGATTTTCGATATCTGACAAAACTCGGATATCAAGTGCTCGCATATGACCAGTTTGGATGCGGGTTGAGCGAAGGTGAAAATCAAGAATCTCTCGCCACTGGTATTTATGTGATGGAAAATGTCATCCGCGATGTTGAAAAACGAAATGTGAATCATGATCTCCCTCTCATTCTTTATGGTCATTCATGGGGCGCGTATTCTTCCTGTGGCGCTTTGAAAAATCACCCGGAGATTTCAAAAGCGATTTTACGTTCTGGCTTTGTATCTCCAATTCAAGTAAGCTATGAGTTGTTACGCTCTCAAAAGAAAGCATTAGCCTGTTTTATCAAACCGGTTTTTAGCCTAGCGATGACGTTGTATTTCTCCCCTCGATATGTTGCAAAATCTACGAGAGGATTTCATAATCAAAAAACAAAAATTCTTGTGATACAGAGCGAAGATGACACCTCTGTTTCCATGCGTGCCTCGATTGCAAATTATCTTATGAAACATCCGAAGAATAATGCGGAAGTATTCCTTACAAAAACAGGTGGACACAACACCATTATCACGGAAGAAGGTACCAAAAATTATCTGAATGCGATTAGAGAATATGAGAGCATCGAAGCGAATTCTGAGGAAGAAAAAAACCGGAAACGAGAAGAATTCGCTTCCGGCTTAAGACGAGTTGAGATGTATCCCTATCGGGAAGATGTGACTACAAAGATTCAGGAATTCTTAGAGAATTAGAACTTTAATGCTGCGTAGAGTTTCTTTCCTCGCTTGAGGAAGATGTAGCCTCCTTGGAGGCTATTTTCTTTGCGGATCACAAAGGAAAGGTCGTTGATTTTCTCACCGTTAACTTTGACAGCACCATTTGAGATGAATTCTCTTGCCTCTCTCTTTGAACTTGCTAACTTTGTGTTGATTAAGGCATCGAGCAAGGAGATTTCACTTTCACAAGGGAGGACAACCAAACCCTCAGTGAGGTCTCTTAATCCCTGTTCAGAAAGACCGGTGAAAGAATCGGTGAAGAGTGCAACAGACATTTTTTCACACTCAGCGGCAACTTCTTCTCCGTGGAGTTTTGTGACGATGACACGGCTGAGCTCTTTCTGACCGAAGCGAAGTTCAGGATGCTCTAAGTGCTTGCGGTAGATTTCATCGATCTCTTCCACAGGACGATCATCGAAGATATAGAGGTATTTCAAGACATCGGCATCGGAGACATTCATGAAATACTGGTAGATGTGATAAGGAGTGGTCATAGTCGGATCAAGATAGAGAGCTCCGCTTTCGCTCTTGCCAAACTTCTTTCCTTGGCTATCGGTAATCAGTTTGAAGGAGAAGACTTCAGCACCGCAGTCAGAACCTTCTTTTTTCTTGACGAAGTCGAGTGCGGTTGTTAAATTACCCCACTGGTCTCCACCGCCAAACTGCATGGTGCAGTGATAATCCTGATAGAGATGATCAAAGTCACCAGCTTGAAGAATCATGTAAGAGAATTCTGCATAGGAAATACCGACTTCCAAACGGGAGCGGACGATATCTTTGGCTAACATATAGCCGATCTGGAAATTCTTTCCGTAATCGCGGAGGTAGGATAAGACATTGGTCTTGCTCCACCAGTCGTAGTTGTTGATGATCAAACCTTTCTCAGGATCAGATGTGTCGATATATTTGGCAAGCTGGTTACGAATGCACTCAGCATTTTCCATGACTTGATCCGGCGTTAAGAACTTGCGTTCGGATTTCTTTCCGGAAGGATCTCCGATCATACCAGTAGCACCACCGAGCATAGCGATGACACGATGTCCTGCTTTCTGAAGACGCTGAAGGATGTTGATCATGATGAAGTTTCCTAATTGGAGAGACTTCGCACTAGGATCAAAACCGCAATAGACAGTCTGTGGAGTGTCGAAAAGCTTTTTGACACGCTCTTCATCAGAGAAGTTATCCAGTAATCCTCTACGCTCTAAATCATCGATAATATTCATAAAACACCTCACTGTTTACAAGGATGACGACGTCTTTTAGTATACTCCAACCGTGCCGTCTTGTCGATTGTACGTGAACTGTATTTTCGGCCTGTTATCTCTTAAGAGATACGGAAAAGAGCTCTGTAGCTCAAAGCGGACTTCTGGAAGAAAGGCGCTGTATCTATCAACACAGGAAGAAAGGCAGATGAGATGATATTCTTTTGGAAGAGAAGAAGAGGGGAGTTTTTCATTGTCGATATTGTTTATAATCAGCAAAATGGTATCGCGTAGATGCTTGTTGAATCGGCTGAGGTTTGCTTCATCATAGATGCTGAAAAGGAAAAGAGGGACAAGGATAAAGAGAAATCTCATAAGAGCAGTCCAGCAAGAGCGAGAAGGAAGAGAGAAAAGGCGATAAGTGTGACAGGAGTTTCTTTTTTTCTCTCGCCTTCTTTCTCGAATGCGAAGAGATATTCCTCAACCTGTTGAGTTGTGCTTGAGAGATATTCTTCATCATTGTAATAAAGATGCTGAACGAGACTGACAAGAGAATATTCGACTCTTGTATTCGTGTAATAGAGCGGTAAATCTCCTTTGCTTTCTCCGTCGACATAATCTTTGAGTGAGTCTTTTACAACAGAGATTGGAAGACCATCTATTGCTTTTAAAAAACCTTCTTTATAGCTTCCTAATAATGATGAATGAAGGATAAACAACCGATAAAATGCAATACAAGTTTCTTTATTCTCACTCCCTTTGCGTTCTTCCTTTTGCATCAAAAGAAAACATGAGAAGGATAGGAGAAGAACACTGAAACATACAAGGCGTGGAAAATCGAGCGCAAAGAAGAAAAACATCAGTAACACACCGATCAACAAAAGCAGATAAGTCGATTTCTTCTCTTTCTTCTCTTTCTTGTTTTCGAGTGATTTTTGAAATAACTTTTTCATGATAGCCTCCTTTGAATCATATAGAGGATGCTCGGATAGAAGAGACTTCCCATCAAAAGAGAGAGAAAGGAAAACACTTCTTTTTTCATCATCTCTGCTAAGGCGCTATTGATCATGACAAATAGGAGACAAAGGAAGAAAAAACACAAAGTGAAAAGAAGTGTGCTTTTCATGCTTTCCTCTGCCTTTTGAATTTTTTCTTCACATGCTTTGGCATCTCTATTAAGAGAAACCAATAAGGGTTTGTAATCTGCTAATAGACTCTCATCATTCCTCGCTTTCAGGATGACTTCTTGAAAAGCTTTTTGATAATCATAAAGCTGATAGATTGAATCCGGATGATCTATACATTCTTCAAAACTTTTTCTTTCTTGGTATCCTAAGAGATACACAAGGGAATCCTCATATGCTCTTTGTACAGGCTTTTGAAGAGTCAATCCATCAAAAAAACGAGAGAGGAAAGAGTATGAAGATAGTTTTTGCTTTTCTCTCTCTTTTTTCTTTTGAATCTGAAATGTCATGATGAGAGAAAAAAGAAAGCTCAACACAGCTTCAACTAAGGCTAAGATAGGATTTGGATTCAGAAGGAAGAGAAAGAACGATAAGATCAGGTACGAGAGCAAAAAAGAAAAGCTCTCTTTGAGAAAAACAGTGAATTTCATGTCGGTGCTCCTCAATCTCTATTGGGATGACACCTTCTGTTTTTCTAAAGAGAGCGATATGTTTATTTCAAATGGGAAGTGAAGAAATCGGATGCGAACTTCCAGGTAGGTTTGTCATACTGATCGGAGAAAGCGTAATTTTCTTTATTGAAGCCGTGAGTGGCGCCAGCGACGACTTCTAAAGTGCAAGATGTATATTTCTCTTTTGCCTGTTCACTGTATTTCACAGGGACAATGAAGTCGCTATCCCCGTGGACAATCAAGACATCTTTGGTGAATTCTTTCCCGATGACTTCATAGACATCAAACTCTTCTAACTGCTTTTGATATTCTTCATCGATGCTGCTTGGAAACTGAAGCATCAGCTCGGGAATGTTGAATGCAGGGTAGAAGAGGACCATTCCAGAGAGCATATCTGCTCTTTCTTCTGCGGCGATGCTTGAGACAAGACCACCTTGTGAGGTTCCAAAGAGAAAGACATCAGTGGTGTAGGATAGAACGCTTAACTTATCAATCACAGTCAAGAGTGTGTCTTTCTCTGTGAAGATGGTGCAGGAAGAGATGTCAGTGCTTCTTGAAGAATTTGAGGAACCAGGATAGTCAAACGTGTATGCGAGATAACCTAAATCGACCAGTCGAGCAGCGTAGGAGTTATGGGTGTCGCTGTTGACATTTGCAGAGTGAGAGAGAATAACTAAAGGATAGGAAGAAGTTTCACTGAAATCTAATGGGGTGAAAAGATTGCCGTAGATGTCAATCTCTCCTTGAGAGATATGATATTCTTCTTTATGATACGTCAAAGGTTTCTCTGTCTCAGATGAGGTAGAAGTACAGGAGATGAGTAATAGGACAGGCAATAGAGTGATTGTGTTTTTCTTCATAAATGTTTCCTCGCCATTATTTTAGGAATCGAAAAAAACAATGCAAGTTTATTTTTGTCTCATCCTGAGATCTTCTGGAAGGATGAGTAATTTTAATAGAATTTGATCCATCACATAGAGATCCTCTTCTTTGATGAAGACACGACCATCCTTGATGACAAGTGAGGGAGAGCAGTCTTCAATCTCTTTTTGATAGGAAGTGATGAAATCCTTTTTGAAACGAGAAGAAAACTCATCTAAGGTGAATCCATCGGCTTTTCTTAGGTTCAACATCAGGAATTCAAACTCTTCATCATAAATATCAATTGGTTCTTCTTGATAGCGGAATTTATGCTGAAGATAATGGTTCATCGATCTGGTGTTTTGGTAGCGGAGAGAGGGAAGATATCCAGAAGCGGAAAGACCGCAGGCATAGTACATTCCATCATTCCAATAATTCAAATTGTGTTTCGATTCAGATCCTGGGAGGGAAAAATTCGAGACTTCATAACGAAAGAAACCGTTCTCATGTAATCTCTTTGAGATGAAGTCATATTGCTCACGATATGTCTCGTTGCTCACAGAAGGATAACCTTTGATAAATAAGACAGTCCCCTCTTCAATCTGCAGCGAATAGAAAGAGAGGTGCGTAGGTTTTAAGAAAAGTGCAGTATCGATATCTTCCTTAATCATCGATAAGGTTTGACCGTGAATTCCGTAGATAAAATCTAAGTTGATATTGGTGATTCCGTGTTTTTTTAATAGAGATACTGATTGAAAGACTTGTTCTTTCGAATGCTTTCGGTTTAATGAGGAAAGAAGACTACTTTGGAAAGTCTGCACTCCTAAGGAGACGCGATTGACCCCGAACTGTGACATAATTTTTACTTTCTCTTCACTGAGAGATTCCGGATTACATTCAATGGTGAACTCAGTTACTGAAGAAAACGAAGAGTGAAGTCTTGAAAGCAAACGCGTTAAAAGCTCTGGCTTTAATGCGCTTGGAGTTCCTCCTCCGATATAAATGGTCTTTAAAGAATCATCTGGAATTGCGAGAGAATCTAACTCTATAAGAAGAGAATCTATATATTTTTCCTGAGAAAAAGTGCCAGTTAAAACCTTGCCAAAATCACAATAGTGGCATAAGGAATCACAAAATGGAATATGGAGATAAAGCGAAGGAATCATTCGCTCTCCTTGATTGGAACTGGAGTGTAGACAAACTTCTTACCGATCTGCTCTTTGCGGTAGAAACCGCGATTGGCAAGATCTTCCATCGAGGTTCTGGCAGTTTCATAGACGGTCTTTTCTGCCT